>JBGAWU010000154.1:0-6115 GCA_044227425.1 Methyloglobulus sp. | reverse complement strand
GTTGCGTGCTGCTATGTTGATTTATCTCGAAGTGTCCCGCTAGTGCCCCATATTAGACCATAGGGCGTATAAATTCATTTAACCAGTTGAAGTTATGGAGCCAATGGCGGGAATCGAACCCGCGACCTACTGATTACGAATCAGTTGCTCTACCAACTGAGCTACATCGGCTTACGATCTATTATTTTAACCAACTACTTATGTTTTGGATTACTTTTTTGTTTACCGACCATCAGGAGACAAATAATATTTCCAGATTCCTAATCGCTTGTTGAAGCTGTATGCCAATCACCCGCCGGTTTCCCTACGACCTGTTGCTTGTTCATAGCCATGTAATACTTTTTAACTTCTTTCTGTTATTTATACAAAAAATGGTAGTGACCAATTAGTAAATGATAAGTCGAATTGCAAAAGGTGTTGAAAGTAAACGATAGCTTGCCACCCCTACGATCCAAAATATCGACAATGCGTTGCGTCATTTAAAATTTAGCCACTCTCCAAAAAATAAACTATCCGCTTATTCAGCCTTATAATTGTTAAATACTTGGTATTGGTTTTTTTTGTTAAAACTTAATACCTGATAAGCATCTTTTGCTCCATCCATTTCCATTCCTGGTGTACCTTTGGGCATTCCTGGAACGGCTATCCCTGTTATTTCAGGTTTATTTTTCAGCATCGTCCTAATATCTGACGCTGGCACGTGCCCTTCCACTACATAGCCGTCTACAATCGCTGTATGACACGACGCCATTTCTTTTGTCACACCATAGTTGTCTTTAACCGCTTGGACATCTTCTGTTATGACTTCCTGTACCTTAAAGTTGTTTTGTTTAAGATGGTCGACCCATTTTCCGCAACAACCGCAAGTAGGGCTTCGATGCACAACGATTTCTACCACTTCGTCTTTCGAATTGGTTTCAGAAAAAACGAAGCCTGAATTGACCAGCAATACAAGCGCAAAGAAGCAGTTTTTCATTTTTATACACCTCATTTAACTTCGGCTATTTAGATTTTATGGTATACAGGACTGTAGCTGTGGACTGCGTCAACCATGGCTTTTACGTGTGAGGGATTAACATCAGGTAAAATTCCGTGGCCTAAATTAAAAACATGCCCTGAACCGGAACCGTACTTTTCCAAAATGGCTTTCACTTTTTCAACGATAAATTCCGGTTGTGCATACAACGTAATAGGATCCATATTACCCTGCAACGCCACTTGATGGCCCACGCGTTGTCTTGCTAGTTTTATATCGGTTTGCCAATCCAATCCTAGTGCATCATAACCCGCATCGGCCATTGTTTCCAGCCATTGTCCGCCCCCCTTAGTAAATAAGATACTCGGGATTTTGTTCCCTTCAATGTTGGTCTTTAACAAAGACCTGACTTGCTTAGCATAAGCCAATGAGAATTCGGCATAATCTTCAGTGGTTAACGCACCGCCCCAGGTATCGAATAACATGACGGCCTGGGCACCTGCCGCGATTTGTGCATTCAAGTATGCAGCTACCGATAAGGCAAGCTTTTCCAGCAGGATATGCAAGTGTTTTGGCTGCCCGGACATCAGGCTTTTTGTTTTTTGAAAATTTTTGCTGCTTCCGCCTTCAATCATGTAGGTCGCCAGCGTCCAAGGGCTTCCGGAAAATCCGATTAAGGGTACGCGGCCTTGCAATTCTTTTCGTATTTTTTGAACCTTGGCCCTTCATTCTCGCTAAAGTAAAGGCCTAGACCCATTGCATCGGGTATAGTCAAAATATCGGAAAACAATATCGCCGCGTCGAAATCAAAGCGCCGTAACGGCTGCATCGTGACTTCGCAAGCCAATTCCGGATTCGTACAAAGATTAAGGAAGCTACCTGCCTTTTCCCTGACCTCCCGATATTCCGGTAAGTAGCGGCCTGCCTGGCGCATCATCCAGACGGGCGTGTATTCCACTGGCTGCTTCAACAATGCTCTAATAAATGTGTCGTTCTTTAAATCCATATTATTCTGCTAGCTTTGGTGAAATTGGCGGAAGAAGTTCTTTTTGAATCGAATCTATTTTACGGACCCAGGTTTTTTGCAGTTCTTTCGGCAACACGCCCTTCTCCTTATTTGCTTCCTCGATACTCGGATAAGATCCGTACACTAAGACAAACCTATCCCTGCCAGTCCTGGTTTTTGTTTTGATGTAACGCAAATGTTGACCTAATGACTGATTTCTTTGCATCACTTCGACAATTGTTTGTTCGTTCGGTAATGCCATTAATTGTAAGGTATAGTTTTCAACGGGCTCAGCCTTAATCCAATTCTCGCCCTCTTCCGATGAAGTAAGTAAGTTTACCGGTTGTTGATTTTCTGCTAACGCCGGCTCCGCTGGTTTTACTCGTTCCGGCGTTTGCGGTTGTGGTTGTGGTTGTGGTATTTTTTTATCGTCCGACGCGGTATTCTCCAATGCTACTGGGGAGGCATCTGTTACAGATGCGATAGCGGCTACCGGCGAATTAACATCCTGCCTCTCAGGCAATTGGCTTGGGTTTAAAGCTGTTGAAGGGCTTTGCCCGTTTTGTTGGGTTGTCACTTCAGTACCGGCTGACGGCTGTACGCCCTGTTGGTGACTGTGTTCCAAAACCGTATCAGGTTTCATTTGCTGAACAGGAGTGTTTGCCAACGCAACCTGTTTGTCGCCTTCAACCGCCTGCTTTGCACTCCACCACTGAACGCCAAGCGCCACAGCAATTAAGCCAAAAACGGCAAAAACCAAAAAAATCTTGGAATAATCCTTATTTATGTTGTTATCGGGTTCAGGAAGAATCTTAAGAATGTTACCCGGTATGCCGTGTGTTTCCAGGTATAGCTGCCCGATATTAGTTTCATTAATGCTGTTGAATTGAATCCGTGGTCTGGGAAAGGTCGATAAATACTCTAAAAACTCACCACATTGCTTTTCCGATAGCGGCGGTATTTCGATTTGATAACAATCTTCAACGGCAGGATCCGTACTCGTTTTCAAATAAAGTTCACTGTGCGTTAATGCAAAAATAAGCCTCAACGCAGGTTTCCCATTACTGTATGCGATCACAGTTTCAATAAAACCTGGCGCCAATTGCCCAGCATCGTCAATAATGACTACAACGCTGATATTCTGCCTGCTTAAGTTTTCAATCGCACGATCCAAAGCATTAACTGTTAATTGGGGCAATTTTTCTGTAAGGGTTTGGCCCAATAACTCTTGTATTTTTTCAATCGTAAGCTGGCTATCACCTTTAATCCAACAGGCTAAACTGGATTCTGTCAACGCTTCTTGAAAAACTCTCAGCAACCGTGTTTTACCAACACCTTCCGGACCGCAAACGACAATAGCCCGGGCAATGTTTGCGACCAGATGCTGCAATAAGTCTAGTTTTTGGGTGCGCTCCTTGGTTATCAACGGATAACTTGAGGCCGGCGTCGGTATTTTTACATTCAATGCACTATTCACATCGAGCTTATATCAGTTTCTTTTAGACTCTAACGTTTCACGCAACAATTTTTCATCAACGCCAATGGGCAAGGTAGCTTGCCCGATGGTTTTCAATAATATCAACCTAATACGGCCTTCAACATTCTTTTTATCGACCGACATCAGGTTTATAAACTCATCCGGTTTCAAACTTTCGGGGGGATTGACAGGAAGCTTGGCCTTGATAAATAACGCTTCGATTTTTTCCACCTCCCTATCGGTCAACCAACCCTGACGCCGGGAGAGGTCAGCGGCTTGGCACGTACCTATCGCCACTGCCTCGCCATGTAAATATTCGCCGTAACCCATGCCCGTCTCGATGGCATGACCGAAGGTGTGGCCTAAATTCAGGGTCGCCCTTACGCCCGATTCGGTTTCGTCTTCTGCAACAACTTGGGCCTTGTTGATACAGGAACGTTCGATTGCAAAGGCCAAAGCTTCTTTATTCCTCGCCAATAGCGAAACCATATTATCTTCCAACCAGCCAAAAAATTCAGCATCCCTGATGAGACCGTATTTGATGACTTCGGCAAGTCCTGCCGACAATTGCCGATCGTCCAGGGTATCAAGTACATGAGTATCCGCGATAACGCATTGCGGCTGATAAAATGCACCTATCATATTTTTCCCTAAGGGATGATTCACGCCGGTTTTACCGCCGACCGACGAATCGACTTGGGCTAACAAAGTGGTTGGGACTTGGATAAACGGGATTCCACGCTGGTAACAGGCAGCGGCAAATCCGCCCATATCGCCGATCACGCCGCCACCCAAAGCAATCAATGTCGCACTTCGTCCGAATTTGTTTAGCAATAACGCGTCGAATATTTGGTTTAAAACGTCCAGGTTTTTATGTTGTTCACCGTCGGGGAGAACCACCGTTGCGCATTGGTAACCGCCAAGCTGGGCCAAAACCGAATCCAGATATAGAGGCGCAACAGTTTCGTTGGTCACAACCACGACTTGACCGCCTTTAATGTGGCGATTATAGAGTTCCGTTTCGCCGAGCAATCCGGCGCCTATGTAGATTGGATAAGTGCGGCTGCCTAATTCGACTGTTAATGTGTTCATTAAATTTTTATTGGTTCAGTGCATTGAATTCTTCGAGTATCCGGGAAACCACAACCTTGCTTTTGTGTATGCCCGTATCGATCTTGAAATCGGCACAGGACAGATAAAGGGGTCTCCGTTGTTCAAATAATTGTTGCAGTCGTTCTTTTGGATTATCCGTTCTTAACAGCGGCCTTTGGGTGTCCCTACGGGTACGCTCTAGTATCCTATCAACGGAACACTGCAAATAAACGATATAGCCGTTTTCTTTTAGCAACTTCCGGTTTTCTTCCCTTAAAATCACGCCACCGCCCGTTGCAAGCACGATGCCGCGTAATTGCGTTAATTTCTGGATCATTTTCTGTTCCCGATCCCTGAAACCTTCCTCTCCCTCAAATTCAAAAATGGTCGGTATATCCACCCCCGTACTTTCTTCGATAGCTTTATCGCTATCATAGAATGGGAATTTCAACGATTTTGCCAGTTGCCTGCCTATCGTTGTTTTACCTGCCCCCATAAGGCCGATCAAATAGATGTTCTCCGATGTCATTCTGGGGCTGTAATTTTAAGTATCAAAAAAGGGGGCATTATGCCCCCTTTTCAAGCCAAGTTGAAGCGGTCAGTTTGTCGCTACATTATCTTTAACGACTTTGGGGGTGACAAAGATCAATAATTCGGATTTATCGTCCTGTTTTACGTTCCTTTTAAATAAGAAACCCACACCGGGCAAATCGCCGAAAAACGGTACTTTGTTGACGTTATCGTTGTAAGTTTGTTCAAAAATCCCGCCCAAAACGACAGTCTCGCCGTCCATCACATGGACGTTAGTTTGAATTTCCCTGGTATCGATGGCGACACCGTCTACCGAAGCGGCGCCTGGGGCGTCTTTGGTAACTTTTAATGTCATTACCACGCTTCCGCTCGGGGTTATTTGCGGCAGCACATCCAGCGTCAATGTTGCATCCTTATATTCTACAGAAAACGCCCCTTGTCCTTGTTGGACCCGATAAGGAATTTGGGTACCTTGTTTGATCGATGCCTGGCATCGGTCGGAAGTGAGTACTCTTGGATTGGACAATAATTCGCCCTGGTTATTGTTTTGCAAAGCTTGCAATTCAAGGTTCAAAACATAATCGGCAGCCCGCACCAAAGTCATGCCCAATGCGCCATAAGGCGAAGCCAAACCGAGGTCAACCATCTGGCTGCTTAACGTTCCGATTTTACCATTATCATCAGGTTCAGCATTTTGATTTCCTTGAGTGCCTGCGCCGCCTATCGCGAATGTCTTACCCGAACCAACACTGGCTTGTTTACCGACACCGAACCTTACGCCCAATTGTCTGGCAAATTGGGTGCTCGCAATCGCTATCCGCACTTCAACCATCACTTGCCTAACCGGGACATCAAGCCTGTGGATCAATTTTTTGGCTTCTTCCAACCGTTTTGCGGTTTCACGCAAAATTAACGTGTTGGTCCTGGAATCGACAACCGCAGAACCACGGCTTGATAAAATCCGGAACTTATCGTCCTGAGGATTAACACCGCCCTGCCCTTGTCCACTCGACATGTTGACAACTGTTGTCGA
>JBGAWU010000153.1:0-6164 GCA_044227425.1 Methyloglobulus sp. | reverse complement strand
GCCAAAGGACTAGAAAAAATACCCGGTATAGTCGATATCAATAATGGCGTGGTCCCATCCGGCGACGCGCTTAACATTAACATCTTTCGTGATAAGGCAGCACTTGAAGGTGTGACGGTTGAAGATGTCAGGCTTGCTTTAAATAATTATCTGACGGGCGCGATCAGTACCCAAATCCAGCAAGGCATCAAAATGGTCAACGTGCGTTTGTGGATACCTGTAGGCGAACGGTCAACGGTTTCCGCACTCGAGAAGCTGCATATCCGGGCGTTGGACGGTCATTTGATCCCGCTGAAACGCATTGCAGAAATCACCCATGAAGCCGGACAAGCGCAAATTCATCGCGATAATTTAAAACGCATGGTGGCGATAACTGCCCGTATCAATGGGCGGGATTTGGGTTCGACCATTGCCGAGATTACCCAGGTACTTGACCAGCCGACGATGTTGCCGCGCGAGGTTTATTACCAAATTGGCGGCTTATACGCAGAGCAGCAAATCGCCTTTCGGGATATGCTGGTGGTGTTTATCGCGGCAGTCGCGTTGGTATTTCTTTTGCTCGTATATTTGTACGAATCATTCCGTGTGGCTTTGGCGATGATCTTGACAACCTTGTCATCAATGGCGGCGGTGTTTATCGGTTTGTGGGTAACCGATACCGAATTAAATATCATGGCCATCATGGGCATGACGATGGTGATCGGCATTGTTACCGAAGTCGCCGTCTTCTATTATTCGGAATATGAATCAGTCTTGGATGCAACCGGAATCCAACGCATGATTGCCGCAGGCAACAACCGGATGCGTCCCATAGCCATGACAACGATTGCCGCTATTTTCGCTTTAATGCCGTTGGCTATCGGCATGGGCGCTGGTTCCGAAATGCTTAAACCGCTAGCTATCGCACTGGTTTCTGGGTTGATTATCCAAATACCCTTGGTTTTGGTGGTTTTACCGGCTTTTCTATTGGTTTTTTGTCAATAAGAAAGTCGGTTTAGTTCGCCTTTTAAGGGCTTGCGGATTTTCTGCTTTAATGGATAAGGTTATATTATCTAAATGATTTTTTTGTACCTACAAGCGCTACGCTAAATTATTAGGTGATGTGACTCCGCCTTACCCTAAAGTTGCAAAAAATGCAGCATTACGCCCACCTCTGACCCAGCTCACAGTCCAACCTTTAATACGCTTCCTGATACCTCAAAGCTATTGCTGATCCGGCGCTTGTTTTATTGACCGATAAATTCCGCATTTCGTCGAATTTCATTTCTTTAATGTAGCGGGAAGTCTCGACATTTAAGGAATGTATCCGCCACTTTCTGGCACAAGCGGCATCGTCGCCTAATTGCCGACGTTATATATAAAGCCCAGAAAAGCAAGGGGAAAATTTCATTTTTTTGGTGCGAATAAATTCACAGATACGTAAATCGATTCAATTTATAGTAGTTTTTCTGGAAAAGTTATTTAGCCTAATAAAAAATTCATTATAACTTATTGAAAATAAAACTATATTTTTATTTTCATGGGATAAGTAGGCTTAATAATAACCCGTATGAGATAAAACGATTATGGGTTTTGTTTTCTACGGCAAGTCGAATTTAATTTAACACTCTCAATCCAAGGAATTAAAAATGGAAAATTTAAGTTTCGGACGCAAAGCGTTTTTATCAGTTTCAATCACTGCTCTGTTAGCAGCAAGCCCTATGGCATTTGCTGCCGGCAACACCGTCGTGACAAAATGGAACGATGTAGCATTAGAAGCTATTCGCGTTACGCACCCTGGCCCACCCATTGTTGCTAGGGCGCTCGCAATTACCCATACCTGTATGTATGACGCATGGGCTGCTTATGACGCAAGGGCAAGAGGTACGCGGTTCGGTATTAATCTACGCCGACCATTGGCCGAGCACACCGTTGGCAATAAGGAAAAAGCCATCAGTTACGCAGCCCATGAATGTTTGTCGGATTTATTTCCAAGCGAAACAGCCAGCTTTAACGCTTTAATGACGACGCTGGGCTACGATCCTGCTGATACAAATACCAATCTGACTACCCCGGCCGGTGTGGGCAATATCGCGGCAAAAGCGGTGCTCGATTTCCGTCATCATGACGGCTCTAACCAGTTGGGTGATTTAAGTCCTGGGGCTTATTCGGATTACACCGGATATGCACCGAAAAATACACCAACCGCCATAAATAACCCTAACCGCTGGCAACCATTGGATGTGAACGGTAACATCCAAAAATTTATTGCGCCGCATTGGGGTAAGGTAATCCCTTATGCGATGTCTTGGGGCGGTCGATACCGGGCAACATTGCCTAAACCTGCAAATTATTTCACGGAACCGGCGCGTTATAAGCTTCAGGCCCAGCAAGTCCTTGAATACAGTTCCCACTTGACCGATGAGAAAAAAGTCATTGCAGAATACTGGGCGGACGGCCCATCTTCCGAACTTCCTCCAGGCCATTGGACCTTGTTTGCGGAGACGGTATCCGACCGTGACCATCATTCCGTTGACCAAGACATCAAAATGTTCTTTTCGATGACCAATGCGGTTTTTGATGCCAGTATTGCAAGCTGGGATGCAAAACGGGTTTTCGACTATGTCCGCCCGGTGACGGCCATTCATTTTCTTTATACCGGTCAACAAGTGGAATCATGGAACGGAACCATTGATGGTGCGGATTGGAAACCTTATCAAGCTGCCAATGTTGTGACTCCTCCATTCTCGGAGTACATTTCAGGCCATAGTGTATTCAGTGCGGCTGCGGCAGAAACCTTGAAGCTGTTTACCGGTAATGACGGTTTTGGACAAAGCGTGACAATACCCGCAGGGTCTTCAAAGGTCGAACCCGGCGTGGTTCCGGCTAATGATACTGTGCTTTACTGGGCTACCTTCAGTGATGCAGCGGATGAAGCCGGTATTTCAAGACGTTTCGGAGGTATCCATTTCATTGACGGCGATTTGGAATCCCGTAAGCTGGGTCGTGTCATCGGGCAAAATGCTTGGAAGAAGTCCAAGTCTTACTTCAACGAATTGTAATAGGATCAATCCGGGTATCAAGACATCGCAGTAAACAGAGAATTAACCTGATAGATAGTGGAAAGGCCGTTTTGTTACTCGTTAACAAGCGGCCTTTTTTGCGGGACTTAAAAAATCAGCTTATTTTCTTCAACAATCCTGTTACCCGTTCGACCTTACTGTTGACCGTGATGTCAAAAACCGGTTTTCCGCCTGCAATCTTGATGTTGTTCTTGGCGCGGGTAATAGCGGTATAAAGTAGTTCTTTACTTAATACAGGGTTTGGGGTTTCTGGCAGGACTATCAAAACTTCGTCGAATTCGGAGCCTTGGGATTTATGCACCGTCATCGCAAATACGGTTTCGCAATTCGGTAAGCGTGTCGGCAGGTGCTTTTTTATTGAACCGTCGGGATGTTGAAAAAACACCATCAGGTTACCGTTGCGTTCACGATCCGGTAAACAGATTCCGATATCGCCGTTGTACAGGTGTAGGGCAGGGTGGTTTTGGGTCACCATGACGGGGCGTCCCGGATACCAGGCCTGCGGTTGCTGTCCGAAAAGTTCACGCTCGACGGCTGCGCTTATTGTCAACGCCCCATTTTTTCCGTGGCGGTTGGAACATAACACCTGAAATCGGCAGAAGGCGCGATAGATCGCTGTGAAATCGGTTTCGAACCGGAGCAAAGCCATATAATCCGCACGATGCTCCAGGATATACGGCAGCAGTAGTTTTGGTTCCAACAGTCTGATCGATTCATCATTAACTTGTAACAGCGCCCAAGCCGTTGCGTAATCTTGCCGATTGACCGCCTCGGCAAGGTTTTTTATGCCGTCGTCGAAACGGTAGGAGCGTATTAATTCCACGGTATGGTTTGGCAATTCGGCTATCAGGTCGGCAAGGACCGCACCGGATTCCACCGAAGCCAGTTGGTCCTTATCGCCCAACAAGATTAATCGGGCATCGGGTTTTAAGGCATCGACCAGTTTGCTCATCAGGGCCAGATCGACCATAGATGCTTCATCGACGACGACGACATCGGATATCAGCGGATGGCTTGCATCATGTTTGAAATAGGGTGACGGTGGATTTGCACCCAGCAACCGGTGCAGCGTGAGGGCGGAATGCGGCAACTGGGACTTAAGATCTTTGCTGCAATCCAATGCTGCTAAATTTAAAGCAACCGCTTCTTGCAGCCGCATTGCCGCTTTTCCGGTCGGCGCCGCCAAGGCAACCAGCAATGGTTTGTCGGCTAATTCTTGCAGGAGAGCTAATATTTTACAGACGGTTGTGGTTTTCCCCGTCCCAGGCCCGCCGGTAATGATGCTGAAACGGTTGGTACAGGCAAGTTTTGCCGCTTCCCGTTGCCAATCGGTTTCATCGGACTGAACAGGAAAATAGCGGTCGAGTAAACCATCCAGATCGCTTGGGCGACTTATCGTTTGCGCCAAGATTTTGATTTGAGTCGCCAACCGGTCTTCGTAATTCCAGTACCGTTGGAGATACAAGCGGTTCTCTTCAATAACTAACGGAAAAAGCTGTGGGTTAGCTGTTTGGCTTATGCAGGCAAGTTCCGAATCTAAGAGTATGGTCTTATCCGGCTCCGTGATTTCGATGCAGCTATGGCCTTGATGTTGTTCATACGATAAACGGGCTATTAAAAATTCAAACCGCTGTTTTTTCACCGGATCGAGCGTTGTGCGTTTGCCCAAAAATTTGGCGAAGGCATTATCCAGTCGGCTAAAACGGTCCTGTTCATTCGATAAAGACATTGTCACTCCTCGAACAAAGCCGAAAGTTGTTCGATAGTGGCCAGAGCCGGGCGGTTTTCATACACCCCGCCCATCGGTATTTCAGGCTTCATACCACGAACGAACAAATAGCGCACACCGCCGAAGTGGTCGTTAAAACGGTAAGCGGGTAAACGCTGTTGCAGATAACGGTGTAAAACCACAGAATAAAGCCAGGATTGTAGCCCATAATTATGTTCGCGCATGGCTTGGATTAACGCTTCATTTCCGTAGTCGGAAAGGGTGTTCGACTTATAATCCATCACGTAAAACCTGCCGTCGTATTCGCAGATAAGGTCGATGTATCCGGTTAAAAATCCGTGCATCTGTTTGTGGGCCAGGCTTTGGAAAGTTGGCTGGTTTTGAAGGATCCTGTTTAGCGCCCGAGTATTGAAAATGGGCATCGACAGGTAAAACGGCATCTCTTTCAGGCATTGGTTGTCGGTGATAGCCGCTAAACAAAAGTTGCGGTCCGCTGTTGATAACGGCGTAACGACCGTGTTGTATAAAAGTTCGTCGATTTTGTCAGGCTGCTCCAGTTTTAAGCCGTAACGCTGACAGGATTTTTCCCTTAATTCCGAAATATCACGCTTATTTGCCAGATCGATGAATGGAATTTTTTCCAACAGTTCGTGCAGGACATTACCGGTTTGGGCGCCCAGAGGTAAATAATCGGGGGCGCTTTCAACGGAATTGTGGGTTTCGTCCGCTTTATCGTTTGGCAATTCGGGTGAATCGGAAAGGCTCAGGGCGGATAAGGCCGTGTAGCTGCTCATCTGCCAGTTTGTGTATAACGACCGGCGACGTTTTCGGGCTGAAAACACATTGTTGGTATCCTGTTGCAGGTAGTGTCCGACGAGTTGGTCGGATACCGTTAATAACCGGTAAGCGAATGCCTTGGCGTTTTCGGTTTGGAGACCTTGCAAAATTGTCTGTTGGCCGGAAAAATCCTGCTCGGCGAAATTCAGCAAATAGGCCAGGGCGGATTGGTTGGGTTTGTCTTCAGTGCGGGAATCCGCCCAGGCCAGATAGCACCGGTACTTTGCCCTGGTTAAGGCGACATAAGCCAAACGGATATCTTCTGCCCGTTCTTCGAATTGCGCGTGCGTTTGATGTTCTTCAAACGTATCCGAACCTAAATCGACGATTAAACGGTTCGCCTTGCCGTTGACCGTATCGGGCAAATGGCATTTTACCAGCGGGTTTTTGCTATTGGTGCGTTGGTTGCCTTGCCAAAGGTTCGGGCAAAACACGATGGGATACTCAAGGCCCTTGGCGCGGTGCAGGGTGATTATTTTTACAGCGTCGGCATCGCTTTCAAGGCGCAGTTGTTGGTTATCCGCTCCCGACGGTTT
>JBGAWU010000152.1:0-6179 GCA_044227425.1 Methyloglobulus sp. | reverse complement strand
AACCGTTCATTTGTGCTGTTCGCCCAGCCTATTGTATCGACAAACGATAAACAAAATACCTTAAAAAAACATGAGGTGTTGTTGAGGTACAAAAATGCGGAGGGGGAAATCGACGCGAAAAGCCGTTTTTTACAAACAGCAGAGCTATTTCATATCAGCCGTGAAATCGATTATTACGTCGTGCACCAGTTTTGTCGATATTTTGCGCGGAATCCGACGGACGCGGTTTACTCGCTCAATATCTCCGGCAGTACGATCCGCTACAACCCGTTTATTGAAATTTTAGCTAGGGAGTTTAAACAGTTTGGCGTCAATCCCGAACAGGTTTGTTTTGAAATTACGGAAAACGTGGTGGACCGGGATTATAACCAAGCCATCGACTTCATGAACCTGTTAAAAAACAAATTGGGTTGCCAGTTATCTTTGGATGATATCGGTATCGGATCGAGTAATTTGGTCAATCTGTCCAAGTTCAATGTAGATTTTTTAAAAATTGATGGGTCTTTTATCCAAAACTTTTTAGACGATCCGTATTCGGAACTTGTTATTAATTTTGTAATCTCCGCCGCTAAACTTTTTGGGCGGAAGACCATTGCGGAATTTGTTGAAAATTCACAGCAATTGGATAGGCTTAAGCAGTTAGGGGTGGATTACGCCCAAGGGTTCTTTACCGGAAAGCCGGAACTTTTGTTCGATCCCCAATTAAATTAATAGGGTTTTGAGTAAGATAAACATTAAAAAGCCGAGACCACGTTGTCGTGGCCTCGGCTGAGGTGTAGGCCGAATCGGTTATTTATTCAATAACTGTTTTACTTTCGCCATAATTCCGGCTGGATCAATGCCTTGATGTGGGAATTGTTCCCAAAGGCCGCCGCAACCTTCTTTATGCGTACCGATATGGGCGAATTTAGGCGTGTAACCCCGCTCGAGCAACCAAGTACCGTAACGGCTGCCTAAACCGGTTTTCGTGTTGAACGATTCAGCCACTAAGACCATAGGCGATTTACCTACTTTGGCTAACATGTCTTCGTCGATGGCGCTTAAAGTTGGTTTGTTAATCAAGCCGACATCAATGCCTTCTTTTTTCAGGCGTTCTACTGCGTCTAACGCACGGTACAAGGTTTCACCGAAAGCGATGACATAGCCTTGAGTACCTTCGCGGATGACTTCGTCTTTGCCGGGGACAAATTTATAATCCCCACCGAAAAACTCATTGCCTTTGTCATCCAGAATTAGCGGTACTTTAGAACGGGTTGAGAACACGAAACGCAAGCCTGGATCGAAGAAAATGCGGCTAACGACAGCTTTCATTTGATTAGGGTCGGCGGGGAAATACAAACCGGTGGCGTAGCCATCAGATAGGCCATTGTCGGCAAACATGTTGTTCAAACCGAAATGGCAGGTGTTGTCCGCCATGTCGTCGATACCTGAGTGCGAAAAGTGGCTCAGCACGTTGGAGTGATTCAGGCGTGCCATAGTGATTTCAGACATCAGCATTTCCAAGAAGGCGCTGAAAGTGCCAAAAATACCTTGTTTGCCTGCTTCCATGCCGAAACCGGCGGCGGCGGAGAAGTTGCCGCGTTCCATGATGCCGGAAGAAATAAAGCTTTCTGGGAAGGCAGCATGGATTTTGTGCAGGCCGCACGAGCCTTCCAAGTCGGAGTCGATGACGCGGACTTTGTCTTTCCGATCCGCTTCGCTCATGCCTTTCATCACTTCAACGACGGCATCGCCAAAGACGTTGCGGTTGGCATCCCATTTATCGCTGGAACCCAAGAAAGTGTCAGTCATTTTAGGGGCGACCACGCCTTTCAGAAATTCGATCGCAGCGGTATGTCCCTTTTCTTCCAAATATTCCAAAGCCACTTTGACCGACACCACATCGTGTCCATGGGTGGAACCTTCCAAGCCTTTAATACCAGGGCACATTTTTCGGTGGTTGATGATGGCGACCGGGCCTGGGGTGTTGATGGCTTTGCAGATATTGGCGTACAGGCTGTCCAAGTCTTCGCCATCGCCTTCCAATACGGTCAAACCGTGGCCTGCCAAGGTTTTTGCGGTTGAGCAACCGGGCAAATATTTTGATGGGTGACCGGCGATAGTGACATCATTGTCGTCGATAAGCAATTTAACGTTCAAGCCTTGGGCGACAGCCAAGCGTGCTGCTTCAGCGTCGTCGCCTTCCTGTTGCGAACCGTCGGAACCTAAGCAAAAAACGGTTTTATCAGGGTTGGCCATGGCAACGCCGTTAACGTAAGGCCACATGTGACCTAAACGGCCTGAGCTGAATTTGACGCCTGGTGTGAAACCTAATTCAGGATGGCCCGGCAGATGCGAATGGGCGGCGCGGTATTGGGTCAGTTTTTCCGCTGGCATAGCACCATTTAATACCGACATCAAATATTGGGTGGCGACACGGTGTCCGGCTTCGTCGAAGAAAGTTGGGATGTAGTTTTCCGAGCCACGGAACAGGGCATCCATAATCATGACTTCAGGCACGGTGTCATAGGGGCCGCCGGTGTGTCCGCCTACACCACGGGCTGCACCGGTCGATGTAAAGAAGACAATCGCATCACGGCAAAGCTGTATGTTGTGTTGCAAATCGGCTTTCTGCTCAGCAGTCAGTTTGCTATTGCTAGCATCTAATTTAATGCGTTTGTAAGAGCCAAGGTCGATAGGGAATGTGGTCATATTTTATTTCTCGCGTGGTTAAATATTATTCGTAATTATCGGTGCATAAAAGGCAACGCAATGACAACTATCGTAGTATTTGATTGGCCGGGTTTAGGCTAAGAGTAAGCCTATTGGAACCCACTTCTTCACCGCCTATGTTCTCAAAATTATTCTCTTGGGTAAAGTTTTTCCGTTCGTTTTGGGCTGAGGCTTTCCACTTTAATAAAGACTTTTGCCAAACCGCCCGTATTATCTTAGGTGTTCATTAAACGATGAACCAATGGGGTACCGTGTTGCTTTAAATGTGAGGTGACTGTCGAGGGTGTCCTTAAATATCTGTAAGTCCCACCATCTTCATAAGATTTTTTATTTTCGGCTGGACAGGGTGGACGTTTCAGGTTTTGTTCAGGGATAAAAAACCGGGGAATTATAGATTATATATTTATACTGTGTATCATATATTTATAATAATAAACCTTAATTCTTGTTTTGAGATTAGGCTATTATCTTTATGGGCTTTTTCTGGAATTATTTGTTCATGTTTTGTATATATATTATTTGACAATAATTTTTCGAATTGATAAATTAGACCTAAATTAGAAATTTAATAATGAATTGAAAATTTTTTAAAACTAAACATTCGATAGCTTGTCCAATTTCAGAAAGTTAGCTCGTATGGATACAATTTTAGTTGGTTTTTGACGGAAATTTTGACTGCTAATATTTTATAAACAACGTTTGTGAGGATATGGTGTCATGAGACTGTTAATAGAGCATATGGCTGTACCGGAAGTAAACGGAGTTGTTGTAAGTAAAAATGCGACGGTCAACAAAGCTGTCATTCCTAACATGGAGGTAGGCAACAGCGAAAATAAAAATTTAAGGCTTGCCAAGCTGGTTGAAGAAGAAAAAATAAAATTAATCAAGGCGTTATCCCTATTTCCTGTTACTGCGTTGTGGGTTTTGGACAAATATGAACAAGGGTGTGACAAAAGCGATGAAGAAGAATCAGCATTGTCGGCAGAACTGGTTGATTTGCTGAAAAATATTAAAAAACATTATCAAGCGGTCACGGAAAGCGTCCAAAAAAATCTAGCTATATCCACAAATTCAAAAGTGAATTTGCGGCTAAAAGCCGCCATTCAGGAGTTTCCCTTTACTTTTGAAGATTTGGTTAAACTGGTCGACATTGTCGCTTATGCATTTAAATTTCGTGGTTTGGCTTACAAGCTTGAAGATTTTTCAGATAAAAAACAGTCAGATATTGTTAGTAAACGGTTAAGCCGTTTAAGCGTAAAGGGCAGGCCTAGTCTAGCCGAACAGTTTGAGGCAATGGATTTGCATCGCCATGAAGAACAATTTTTGTTTTTAAGCCCTGATGAAATGAAGGATTGTGTCGGCGGCTTGATCTTCGCCGAACATCATTGGTTAGCATTCAGGCAGCAATTGGCAACAGCCAATTCGAAATTAGTGTTGTTCATTGCCAATCAATACAAAGGTAATTTCCTGGATTTCGACGATCTCGTCCAGGAAGGCCATACCGGATTGCTTAAAGCCGTTGACCGGTTTAAATACCGGTTAGGGTTTCAGTTCTCAACCTACGCGGGGTATTGGATAAGGCAGGCGATTTCACGTTCATTATCGCGCTCGGAAAGGGTCGTCCATATCCCATGCGGTCAAATTGCCGTCATCAACCGGGTTTTCCGTGCCAAAGAAGAGATTACGCTCAAAACAGGAAAAGAACCGAATACAAAAGAGCTCGCAGAGTACACGCACCTGACGCAAGACGAAATTCATGTCATTTTATCCATTTCCCAGACAGCAGTAGCCCTTGAAGGCAGCGACGATGACGAAGACGAACAAGTGTTTGCCCCCATCGATTTTCTGGAGCAAAGAGTATTTCCCCCTTCCTATACAAAAATTGCCGAAGCACAGTTGCATAACTTGGTTAATGCCGCCGTAAAAACGTTAAATTCCAGGGAAGCCCAAATTCTATGTTCCCATTTCGGAATAGGGACGGATCAGCAGATGACTTTGCAGGAGATCGGTTCGGAACTCAATTTAACCAGGGAAAGAGTAAGGCAAATCCAAGTAGTTGCGCTGAATAAAATCAAAATGCGCTATGGCGACCAATTATCAAGTTTTTTATAGATACTTGATATTAAAAAATAAATCACCATTATGGCAGGAAAAGGTTTGCAAAAAATAGTTATCAGGATTCGAAATTATTAAGGATTAACCCAAAACCTTATAAAATAACTTGGTTTTTGCTAAAGGCACGAAGCATTAAATGTTTGTTGGTATTGACAAAAGTTGGACAGAGGTAAAGGTAAAGTTGGCGCAATTCAAAACAAAAGGCTTCAGTAAATAAAGAAGTCGGGAGAAAAGTAATCATGAAAAAATACATATTGAACAATTCCTGGAGTGTTGTGTTTACAGGCGCTTTTTTAATATATAACCGGATTAACGCCACGCCGCCTATTCAGGACTCACTCGCTTATTCTGAGTTCATAGCAAAGGTCAAAAACGGCCAAGTGGATCGTGTTGAAATCATCGGTTCTTTGTCCTCGGGTTCCATGATTAAGATACGTACCTCGGACGGGCAAAATCTGCAAACATTTAGTCCCGGCGACCAGCATCTCATCGACGATTTATTGAATGCCGATGTCCAAATACGGACATCGCCACCGCCACAACAATCAACGTTGATGCAGATTTTTATTGCATGGTTTCCAATGCTGTTATTGATCGTCGTCTGGATTGTGTATATGCGCAGGACGCAAGGCGGCATGGGGGCTAACCAATTTGGGAAGAGCAAAGCCAAAATGCTCGAAGAAGACAAATTGACAGTTAAGTTCACCGATGTTGCCGGTTGCGAAGAAGCCAAGGAAGAAGTTGTCGAATTGGTTGATTTTCTGCGGGATCCGCAAAAATTCCAAAAGTTGGGAGGCATTATTCCAAAAGGAATCCTGATGGTCGGCCCTCCCGGAACCGGTAAAACCTTGCTGGCAAGGGCGATAGCGGGCGAAGCAGGCGTAAAATTCTTCACGATTTCAGGTTCCGATTTCGTTGAAATGTTTGTCGGTGTCGGTGCTTCCTGGGTACGTGACATGTTCGCCCAAGCAAAAGAACATGCGCCTTGCATTATTTTCATTGACGAGATCGACGCGGTTGGTCGGCAAAGGGGCGGTCCCGGTTTCGGTGGCGGTAACGACGAACGCGAACAAACGTTGAACCAATTGCTGGTTGAAATGGATGGCTTTACCGGCAACGAAGGCGTGATTGTCATAGCAGCGACCAACCGTGCTGACGTGCTCGACAAAGCCTTGCTAAGGCCAGGACGTTTCGATCGTCAAGTGACAGTCGGGTTGCCTGATGTTAAAGGCAGGGAGCAAATCCTTAACGTACACATCAAAAAAGTGCCTGTTGGCGATGATGTCGAATTAAAAAATATCGCCCGCGGTACACCGGGTTTCTCTGGCGCTGATTTAGCGAATATCGTAAAC
>JBGAWU010000151.1:0-6189 GCA_044227425.1 Methyloglobulus sp. | reverse complement strand
GCAAATCGGAAAGCATGACTTTAAGATCATTAAGGCTCACTGAATTAAGGCTGATAATAGCCAGGTTCGAGCGCCTGTTTTTACCTCCAATCCCACCTTCTTGATTGATAGCAGGAAGCTTGACTGTTTGTAATAATGGATAATGTTCCCGCAACAGTTCTGCATGGTTAAAAGCATCGTCGCAGAAGCTGGCATATAGATAATCACACAGGTTAAAGTCCAGATTGATACATAACGACGCTGCAAAAACCGGTTTATACGAGCTTATTTCAAGAATGCTAAGCCTTTCACCTGTTGTCAATTGACCGGCTGTTTGTTCACAATACGTACGCAATAGACTTGAAAGCGACTTTCTGCATGTTTGCTCGAAAATTTGGAAAGAAATCCGATCATAAAGCTTTGGCATTAAGTCAATCTGTTCAGCTTTAACCTTGCCTTTTAATATTTCTTCAAGATGGATTCCCGTCCGCCCAGCCAAGTTAATCAGGTAAAAATAATCGGGATATTCTTGGACTAACGCCCGCCAAATCCCTTGAGCCGATAGTTCTTTTTCAAAAATATTATGATTTAAACGCCAACCTTTATTTTCTTTGATTAACAACTGATTTTTTACGGCTATGTCGATCGTATTTCGCAGCAACTTAGTTAATTCGAAATTAAAAAGCCCTAAATCATTAAAACAGGTCTTCTTTATATGGCCATGACCATCGCTAAATTTTGCTAACGTTTCCGTGATGTACTGCAAACATAAACTATCGAGTAAAGGTTCGACTTCATCGCTGTACCGGCTTCCGAACAAAGGGTTTTTAGCATCGTTCGCGGCCTTACTTAACAGCGTGTGCAACCCGGACATTTTACCCGGCGGACTAACATAAGGCTTTGGCAGGGTATGCGGTGCTGGGGTTAAGTGGTAATCAAGGTAATCCGGATTTTGTGTATTATGCTTATGAAGCCTTACCGCACGGAAACGGACATCTGTAAACAGGGCAATAGCCGAACCCGCACTATCAAATAACGCAAATTCTGTATTTATGGAATGCGGCGACCGCTTAACAAGCGTAGCCTTGGCAAGAAAGGGAACCGCCTTGTTCGCCCTCAAATATACCCGGCCAAATTTGACCGGCACAAATGCAATGCCTTCGTAATTAAAGACCTCGTTTTTGAGCACTTGAAAAATCAATTGGAACGCGCAATCTAAAAGCCCCGGATGCAAATAGTAACGGTCCAATGTAGACTGCATCGATTCAGGTATCGAAAATATCCCGGTCGCTGTCGAACTGTCTGACCAGCCGTGGCTTATTGTTTTAAAACTGACGCCGTACTTAAGGCCGGTCCATTCTGTTAATTCGGTATGGCTTTTGAGGTCAAAATCAGGCTTGCCGCGGGGCAAGACCGGCATGACAAGATTTAAGTTTCGACCTGTCGCTGCCGGTACAATCCTGCCGACAATATGTTGCGTCCAGTCACCTTCACCCGCCAATGGCCGACTACGTAAACAAAACTGGCCTCCGGAATTCATGATTTCCACCCTAATCACTTTGGTGTGGTCTTCACTGAGCAAAAGCGGCAAATGAATTTCCAGATCTTCAATTTCAATGAAACCCATCTCCAAATTCATTTGGTGGGCAGCCGACAATGCAATTTCGACAAAACCGGCGCCGGGAAAAACTACCGCACCACCAACATTGTGGTCGGCGAGATAGGGTAATAAAAGCGTATCCAACTGATTTTCCCAAGTGGCTTCCTGTTGCTTTAAGGAATACCCCAACAATGGATGAACCTTCTCCCGATCCATTAAACCATAAGATTCCGAGGTAATCGGCTGGCTATATTTCTCCCTTTGCCAGGGATAATTAGGGAGTTTAATAAACCGACCATTCACAGGAAACCATCTTTTTTTATCGACATCTACACCGGATAACAACGTAAGCGCAACGCTTTTCATAAGTTGCGCATACGAATCATTATTTCGCAACACGGTGGGGATGACTACGCCTTCGACAGCATTTTCTTTAATGCAATCTTGCAAATATGCCCTTAAGACAGGATGAGCCCCGATCTCAATGAACATATTAAAGCCATTTTCTACGATAGCATTGACAGCCTGTTGAAATAGGACCGGCTTACGGATATTGTGCCACCAGTATTCGGCATCCAACTTGTTGCCTTGAATCAGGGTGCCTTTTACCGTTGAATAAAACGGTATTTTCATATGGCTTAGGGACAAATGGCCGAGATCCGCCATAAGCCCGAGCTTAATCGTGTCCATCGCGCGGCTGTGAAAAGCGTAATCCAAATCCAGACGCTTATAAAACACGTTCTGGTTTTTCAGCTCCTCTTCAAGAACGGCCAATTGTTCCGTCGAGCCGGCTACCGTCACGCCACGGAAACTGTTAATTCCAGCCACACACAGTTCATCGGCAGTTACCTCTTCAAAAACGGCTTCGATTTCTTTTTGCCCAAGCCCAACGGCGGTCATATGGCCTGAACCTATGGTCCGACCTTGGTGGTGGCTCCGGTAATAAATGACTTTTACGGCTGTCGGGAGGGATAAGATCCCCGATGCCCAGGCTGCAGCAACTTCGCCAACGCTATGTCCCACGACGGCCAAGGGATAGATACCGTTTTCGCGAAGCACCTCGGTAACGCCCACTTGCAACGCAAAGAGTGCGGGCTGGGCTATCTCAGTGTCTTTGTAACGATTCTTGCCGTTCAACCCCGATAATTCATCGACCAATGAAAAAGCGCCGTACTTTCTAAATAGCCTATCAATTTCAACGATAACCCGCCTGAACGTTTGGGATTGCTCAAGCAATAGTTTACCCATGGTTTCCCACTGGCAACCGTTACCCGAATAGACGAATACGGGTCCCTTAGGGTTAGCGAGCTTTGTACCCGTAATTAACGCATTATCTTGTCCGACATCCTGTTGGGCATATTTTATGAATTGCTGCGCAGCGTCTTTGGGGTTATTGGAAAAAACCAACGCCCCTTGAGAATGCCGTTCACGATTGAAAAAGGTCGAATACGCCGCATCGTAATATGCATTTTCTGGAAGTTTGCCTACAAATGCCGCCATGTCTTCCGCCGCTTGTAACAGGCCACTTGAATCCTTCGCCGATATGACTAAAGGCAGAGGATTCCGGTCAAGCCTGACGACGGTATTTATTGATGTTGAAGCCGCTCTTTCTGGGCTTTCCAGTATGACATGGGCATTCGCCCCGCCAAAGCCGAACGAATTCACACCAATAACAAGCTTACCGTTTTGCTTTAATTGAAATGTTTCAGTTGGAATGCAGATATTCCATTCATCACACCGGATTTGGGGATTCAGTTTTTCAATACCGGCTGTCGCCGGAACGGCTCGGTGCTTCATACAATTTAAGGCCTTAACAAGGCCAGCCACACCGGACGCGGATTCCAAATGGCCCAAATTACTTTTTACGGAACCTATTGGCAACGGCGTTTTTCGTTTTTGCGCCAAACCCAAACCTATTGCATAAGCTTCAATAGGATCACCAACTGGCGTTCCGGTACCGTGAGCTTCCACATAATCGATAGTGTTGGGATCAATTCTGGCTTTTTTATAAACCCGGTCTAGTAGTTCGGCCTGAACATCGGCGCTTGGAATGGTAAGTCCAGATTTATGCCCGTCGGTATTGATCATACTACCGGCAACCAGTGCAAGGATCTGATCGCCATCGGCCACGGCTTGCTGGTAATCTTTCAATAAAAAAAGGCCGCCGCCTTCAGAACGGACATAACCATCTGCCGACGCATCAAAAACATGGCACCGGCCTGTCTTCGAGAGCATAGTCGCTTTCGAAAACGAGATGAAGCCATAAGGATGCATATGCAAATTGATCCCGCCAGCCAAAGCTTGTGACGTTTCTCCCGAACGTATGGCCTGGCATGCCTGATGGAAGGCTACCAGTGCAGACGAACAGGCGGTATCAACCGCGAAACTGGGGCCACGAAAATCATAGACGTAAGAGATACGATTCGCCGCAATACTCGGCAAGTTGCCGGTTGCCGAAGCGCTCTCCAATGCAGCTAAATCATCGGCAAGCCGGTAAGCGCCATCGACACTTGATATACCAATGTAAACGCCGCAGTCGCTACCTTTCAGGGCGGAAGGCAAAATGCCTGCATTTTCGAAAGTTTCCCATGCCATTTCCAGCAGCATTTTTTGTTGCGGATCCATGTGGGATGCTTCGCGCGGCGAAATCCCGAAAAACCCGGAATCAAAACCTGAAATATCGCCCAAACTACCGGCGGCAAAGGTATAGCTTGATCCAGGATGCCGTTTATCAGGATGCAAATAAGCTTCTTGTGACCAGCGCGAAGCTTCAACTTTAGTAAGCAGAATGCGCTTGGCCATCAAATCGTTCCAGAAGCTGTGAGCATCAGTCCCTGGGAAGCGGAATGCATATGAAATAATGGCTACACGTTTTTCCATAGTTGTAAAGCCGGTTTATTCATTATAAAAAATAACGCATCCATGAAAACGTTTCATGAATACGATTAAGTATTGAAATTTTTCAGTTCGTAAAGCTAAAGGGAAGTATAGACGGGGAACGATATTAATATTTTGAGTAAGATCAATTTTTGGTGTGTTTTAAAAAAATAAAAATTGATATACATACCACTCCTTAGGTATTTTCTAAATTTCATTCTATATAAATCTCGGGCGAACAGCAATTAACATTTCTCCTCATGCCGATCAAAGCAGGCAAAGTTAATGTTGAATACGCTTGCTAAACACTCGACTACCTCGATCTTTCCTTTAATTCTTCTTTAGAACAGCAACGGCTCGCTGCATTTATCTTTTTTTACAGATTAAAATTAGTCCAAAACTAAAATATTGCCTACATTCTTTTCATAAAAGGCTTATTTTTTAGGGGGCATTTGACAAAATATCAATAAAATAATTAGCTTATGTTCGTTAACATTATTCTGGTTCGCCCATAATGTAAATAACCTTGGGCATCAACCATTTCCTTAACTACCATAATTAATACCTCTTAATAATGTTCCTTGATTTTACTGTCCCGCAAATCTTGGTCACAGCTTTCCTGTTTGTCTGGACTGGATTCGTCAGGACCGGACTGGGATTCGGGGGGGCTGCGCTAGGGTTACCGTTGATGTTATTCATCCACAACGATCCGAGGGTTTGGCTACCGATCATTAGCGTTCATCTATTATTTTTTTCCGGTTTGACATTACGGACGCGTTTACATAATGTAGATTGGAATTATTTACGGCGCTCATCGGTTTATATTATCCCGCCCGCAATCGTAGGCGTCTTCGGGTTGTTGAACCTGCCCATCTTATGGCTAAATGTGTTTATCTATTCGATTACCCTGTTCTACGGCTGTATGTGGCTGTTTAACCGCACCATCCAAAGCGGCAAAAGTTGGGCGGATAAAGTGCTTTTGGTGATAGGCGGCTATGTGGCTGGCACATCGTTAACCGGTGCACCGCTGATGGTGGCAGTTTATATGCGCAATGTCAGTAAAACCCAACTTCGCGATACGTTGTTTGTCTTATGGTTCGTTCTGGTGAGCATCAAAATGGCGACCTTTATTGCATTTGCAGCCAATTTACACTTCTCTACCGCCCTTATATTACTTCCGGTAGCCGCAATCGGCCATACCTTGGGCTTAAAAGCACATAACACAATCATGCGTAACGATTTATTTTTTAAACGCTGGATTGGTGGCGGCTTGATGCTCGTCAGCAGCCTGGGCTTATGGGGATTTAGGCAAGATATTGCCGAAACCGCAATGGCTGGCTGGGAAATGTTCATTTCAAGGTTGCCGATAAACCCGGCATTTACTGTTTCTTTTTAGTAGCCACACCGAAAAGCGTTCAGCCGTGGCCTATAAATAATCCGTTGATTGTGAAATGGGAAACCGAACGCTATACTGAAAAACAGACATCAAATAATAATCGCTAAATTTTTCGGTAAACATGAGCAAAAGCAAAACCTTAATCTCCCTTATCTCTATTACGGTTATCGCATTGTTGGCCTGCGGCATTTTTTTTACGATGGGCGGTATTATCAATTCCGGCTCCGGTATACCACCGGGATTATATTGGAAAGTTGATAAACCATTAGCTATTGGAAAGGCTGTCGTTTTTTGTCCCACAAATAAGCCGGTTTTTCAAGATGCCAAAAAACGCGGC
>JBGAWU010000150.1:0-6267 GCA_044227425.1 Methyloglobulus sp. | reverse complement strand
TTAACAGAATGGCATCGGGTACGGTTCCGTCGCCCGCCAAGGCTTCCGAAGCGGTGTCTTTGTGCATTTTTAAGAATGCGGCGATATGCTTACTGACAGCGGGTTCTGCGGTGTAAGGCAAACCGAATTCCACGACTCCGCTTCGTTTTTTATCGGGCAGGTCATCGAGCGAAGTCATAGGGAAAAAGCCGTCCAAAGCGATTCTTTGTACATCTTCCTTGGTTATTACTACCGAACGGGAGGCACCGATAAGTTTTGCCCCTCCGCCCAGCAGAGTAATGGTTAGCTGGCCGGGTGCGTCCTCTGCAAGGAGCCGCTCTTTAGCTATGCGGCATTGTTCTATCAATTGGTATAAATCCGATGCAGATAAGCGGGATTGATCGGTGCCAAGCCGGTTTTCCGCAAGATGGGCGAGAGCTAAATCAATGTTGTCGCCACCGAGCATGATGTGGTCACCGACCGCAATACGGGTTAGTTTGGGTTCCGGATGTCCGTGCTCCACCTTAATCAAGGTCAAATCGGTCGTACCGCCGCCGATGTCGCAAATAAGTAGCAGCCGGATGGACTTAAGCGCCTTTTCAACATTGCCGCTATGCCGGTTTAACCAGTCGTAACAGACCGCCTGCGGTTCTTCGAGTAGTTTTGCGTGGTTAAGGCCAGCCCTGGAGGCGGCTTCCAGCGTAAGGGAACGGGCAGCTTCATCAAATGATGCTGGTACTGTAATGACGAGGTTTTGCAGTTCCAGCAGCGCATCGGGAAATTGATTGGCCCACGCTGTGCGAATATGCCTAAGATAACTGGCGCTGGCTTCTACAGGCGAGGCTTTGTCGATGTCGTCGGCGCTGCCCCAAGGCAGGATGGCTGCATCATGATCGATTGATGGATGCGATAACCAGCTTTTCGCGCTGGTGACCAACCGGCCTTTCGATTTCGCGCCTAGCGATCGGGCGGCTTCCCCGATGACTGCGGATGTTCCGTCCTGGGTAAAAACAATATCGGACTCCGATAGTTCGTTTTCTGCAGGATGATAACGCACCGAAGGCAATAAGGGTTTGGCGGCAACGTGTCCTGGGGCTATTAACTGTTCGATTTGAAGCAATTGGATAGCTGGCTTGTTATCGATTTTTGCGTAGGCGACAACGGTATGGGTAGTGCCTAGGTCAATGCCGACATGGTATTGCGGAGTTTGTTTTTGCACGAGGTAGGAGCGTTCTTTAGGTAGGTTACGGCAAATAACGGTTTGTATATGAAAAGTTGCCGCAATTCTAACATGATTGAAATTTTGCGGGGTCGTTACTCGAATTACCGTATCATAATAGAACGACTGTTATTTTTAGATTTTGGCTGTTTGGGCGGGTGCCGCGTAAAGGGAAAAAACTATCTAGTCGTTGGCTGAAGGTTACTTGTTAAATCGAAAAATAACATTAGGCAATCAAGGCTGAACGTTAAAGCTCAAGGTAAGGGGTATTTGCTTTTTTGTGGAGGCGGCTTAACAGGCGGGCTATAAAAAAAACTCCCGGCAACTGGCACCGGGAGCGGCAGATCAAACATCAGGAGGATTTTCATGCTTGAACAAGGGTATTTAACTTTAGCAGCAATGGTTAAAGTCTTGGGATGACTACAATAACTGCCAACCAAATACAAGGGAAGCCAAGAGTTAAATCGTAACTGAACGTTCTTAAACTCCCTTAGATCGTTTAAATTCAGTAAATGCTTAGGAGGTAAAAACTAAAATATAAACAACTTGAGCTATACTATACAGAAGCTATTTTTAGTTGACAATAATGCTATTTATTGATTTATAGTTTCTTATATAGAAATTGTTGTCGATTTAACTGCCTTATTGAGAAAACTATCAAATTCCTTAAAGCTACATTGTGAAACAATGAGTTTAATTGATATACTCACGATCGGATATACACTGTATTGGCAGTAACAAAAGATTTAATAGGGCATCGTTTCCGGAACTTGCTTTCATTATGAAGAACGGAGATGAATTGCAGATTGCTTTAAATTTGCTACTATTCCAAATAACCTCATTGACTACCGGGTTTGTGCCAGGAAACTTTCGTTAGCTGTCGACGGACTAAAGCAGACTTGCAAGGATTGTGATCATGGATGGCGTATTTTGAAGACAATTTCAATTTTGTGGAACCTATGACAATTAAGCATTCCAGACCCACTTCCCCGCATCTCCAAATCTACAAGCTTCCGCTTACCGGCCTTATTTCGATTACTCACCGTATTACCGGGGTCTTTCTTTCCGCGGGATTAATTCTGGTGGTGGCGATCTTCTATGTGCTTTCCCAAGGAACAAACAGCTACGCAACGATGCAAAGCATTGCCCAGCTTTGGCTAGTGAAAACGGTTTATTGGGGATTTATCTACGCGTTATTTTTTCATCTGTGCCATGGCATTCGCCATCTCTACTGGGATATCGGCGAAAGTTTTGAGAAGGATAAAGCAGTTCAATACGCACTATTTGAATTACTTTGGGCATTAATGCTCACTGTCGGCACATGGTTTTTCATTTAAGGCGTTTAAAGTTATGGGCCATCAGTCTGTTATTGGAAGCAATATGATTAAATCGGCAACATCGCATTGGTTACTGCAGCGCATTACGGCAGTTATCCTGATCCCCTTATCATTTAAGTTTATTATTTTTTTAAACCTGTGCCTACATGCGCCGTATCAGGAAACAAAGGCGTGGCTGGCTTCAACCGGTAATCTGGTTTGGATATTTGTTTGGTTGCTTGCTGTTTTTTATCATGCGGCCCTCGGTTTACAAGTGGTTGTCGAAGATTATATCGGTAATCGTCAAATGCAAGGTTTGATAATAAAAACAATCAATTTGAGTTTTTTAATTTTAACGGTTGCCGCATCTCTATTTATGTTCCGCAGCTTATAACATTCAACATGTATAAAAGGTAAACGGTAAGACTCATGACTGGAGCATATAAGATCACCGAACACGAATACGATGTGGTCGTCGTCGGTGCAGGCGGCGCAGGCTTGCGTGCGACGTTAGGGATGGCGGAAAAAGGTTTGCGCACCGCCTGTATCACCAAGGTGTTTCCTACCCGTAGCCACACGGTGGCTGCGCAAGGCGGAATCAGCGCCGCACTCGGAAACATGGGCGAGGACGATTGGCGTTTCCATATGTACGATACGGTAAAAGGCTCAGATTGGCTCGGCGACCAGGATGCCATCGAGTACATGTGCAGGGAAGCGATTCCTGCAATTATCGAACTTGAACATTACGGCGTCCCCTTTTCAAGGACGGAAAATGGCAAGATTTATCAACGCGCCTTTGGCGGTATGACGACGCACTACGGACAAGGCCAGGCGCAACGTACCTGTGCTGCGGCAGATAAAACCGGACATGCGATCTTACATACGTTGTATCAACAATCTTTGAAGCATAAAGCGTTGTTTTTCATTGAGTACATCGTGCTCGACTTAATCATGGTGGACGGCGAATGCGGGGGTGTGTTGGCATGGTGTCTCGATGACGGTTCACTTCATCTGTTCAAAGCACACATGACGGTTTTGGCGACCGGCGGTTATGGCCGCACCTATTTTTCCTGTACTTCGGCGCATACTGTGACAGGGGACGGTAACGGGATGGTTTTGCGTGCGGGCTTACCGTTGCAGGACATGGAATTTATCCAATTCCATCCGACCGGCATTTACGGTTCGGGTTGTTTGATCACTGAAGGTGCGCGCGGCGAGGGCGGTTATCTCACGAATTCCGAGGGTGAAAAATTTATGGCGCGTTATGCGCCCCATGCAAAGGACCTGGCTTCCCGTGATGTCGTAAGCCGCGCCATTCAGATTGAAATCAATGAAGGCCGCGGTATAGGCGAAAATAAAGACTATGTCCACTTGCACATAGAACATCTGTCGCCTGCTGTTATCCATGAGCGTTTACCGGGCATAGCCGAGACTTCCAGAATCTTTGCCGGTGTTGATGTCACCAAAGAACCGATCCCTGTTTTGCCGACTGTCCATTACAACATGGGCGGTATCCCAACCAATTATAAGGCGGAAGTCGTTACGCTTGCCGACGGCGACCCCGATAAAGTCGTCACCGGCCTGATGTCCATCGGAGAAGCGGCGTGTGTTTCTGTGCATGGCGCAAACCGCTTAGGGTCGAATTCGTTGCTTGACCTTATCGTATTCGGGCGTTCCGCTGCTATCCGTTGCGCCGAAATCATCAAGCCAGTGGCAAAGCATAAACCATTGCCCAAGATAGCCTGCGACACTGCCCTTAGCCGTTTCGACAAATTCCGTAATGCCAATGGCACCCTTCCTACCGCGGACATCCGGTTGAATATGCAATTGACCATGCAAAGTAAAGCTGCTGTATTCCGTACCCAAAAGATCATGGATGAAGGGATCCAGGCTATGAAAACCGTTATGCAATCGTTAGATGATGTCAAGGTAACAGACCGTTCCTTAATCTGGAATACCGATCTGGTAGAAACTCTGGAGCTGGATAATCTGCTCAGTCAGGCGATGGTGGCGATTTCCGCTGCCGCTAATCGCAAAGAAAGCCGTGGAGGACATGCCCGCGAAGATTATCCGTTAAGGGATGATGAGAATTGGATGAAGCATACGCTGACATGGTTAAACCACGACAAGGTCAAGTTCGGTTACCGTCCCGTCCATTTATATACACTAACCAAAGATGTTGAGGTTGTAATGCCTAAAGAGAGGGTTTACTGATGGCCGAATTCACCCTGCCTAAAAACTCGACGTTAACCCAGGGAAAAACGTTTAAGGCACCGGTGGGTACGAAAAACATCCGCCGTTTTGAAGTTTACCGCTGGGATCCCGAGACCGGAGACAATCCTCGCATCGATGTCTATGAACTCGATGCCGATAATTGCGGCACAAAAGTGCTGGATGCCATTATCAAGATCAAAAACGAGGTCGACAGCACTTTGACTTTCCGGCGTTCCTGTCGCGAAGGTGTCTGTGGTTCGTGTGCCATGAACGTTAATGGCAGAAATACATTGGTTTGTACCAAAGCGATTAGCGAATATTCCGGAACCATCAAAATTTATCCGCTGCCGCATTTGGATGTTGTTAAAGATCTAGTGCCGGACATGACCCATTTTTATGACCAGTATGCGGAAATCAAACCTTGGCTAACGAACCACTCCACACCGCCGGAAAAGGAACGCTTACAAAGCAAAGCCGACCGCGACAAGCTGGACGGTTTATACGACTGCGTACTCTGCGCCTGTTGTTCGACCAGTTGCCCAAGTTATTGGTGGAATGGCGATAAATATTTAGGTCCAGCGGTCCTTCTACAAGCTTATCGCTGGCTGGTTGACAGCCGGGATGAAAACACCGAGGAGCGGCTCGACCAGTTGGACGATGCGTTCAAATTATATCGTTGCCATACGATTATGAACTGTACCGATGCCTGTCCTAAAGGCTTGAATCCAGCCAAAGCTATCGCTGAAACTAAAAAAATGCTGGTCACACGCAAAAGATAAAAGGTTGCGATACCAATGGACAAAATGTCCAAACTTAAATGGCAATGTCGGCGCGGGACAAAGGAATTGGATTTATTGTTGTCTCGCTATCTTGAGACGCATTATCAAGCGGCGGATGAAGCAGACAAACACTATTTTGAAGCGCTCCTTAAGCTTGAAGATTCAGTTTTAATTGCAAAATATGATGAATTGGCAGCTCGACTGAAATAAACCGGAGTTGCTGATTGACTAGGACTAACCAAAATTCACATTAAATTTCAGATATAAAGACTCGAAAGGAAGAATTGAATGCATAAAGTCACGCTGATCAAAGGCGATGGGATTGGCCCGTCCATAATGGATGAAGCGGTAAAAGTGATTACAGCGTCCGGCGCTAAAATCGAATGGGAAGAAGCCTACGCGGGCATGTCGGCATTTGAAAAGTTCGAAACGCCGCTGCCGGATGAGACGATGATCTCGTTCGATAAAACCCGCGTGGCGTTTAAAGGGCCGTTAACAACGGTTGTCGGTACCGGTTTTAGAAGCATCAATGTCGCCTTAAGACAAAAATACGAACTGTATGCCAATGTCCGCCCTGCAAAAAATTGGGAAGGTATTAAAACTCGGTTTGACGATGTCGATATCGTTATCGTCAGGGAAAACACCGAAGGTTTATATTCCGGCTTGGAGCATTATCTAACCGCCAAAAAAGACATCGCCGAAAGTTTGGCGGTCGTGACCCGTTCCGGTTCCAAGCGCGTCATCGAATATGCGTTCAAAT
>JBGAWU010000014.1:0-15027 GCA_044227425.1 Methyloglobulus sp. | reverse complement strand
GAAGTAAACCCTGACGTTACGTAGGTTTCTCTGTTCCAACTGCATAATTAAATGCCCCATACCAGGACGATGCACCTCGATGCCTATGTAATCCTTCTCGGGATTATCCGATGCGATTTGTGCCAGACATTCGCCGTTACCAAAACCGATCTCAACGTATAAAGGTGCATCCCGGCCGAAAATACGGAATTTATCCAGTTTTTGGCTTGGGTCGAGAGAATATTTCTTCCAGTAATTATCTAAAGCGAATTGCTGGCCTTGTGTAATCCGGCCTTGACGCCGAATGAAACTGCGAATTTTTCGGATTGGCGATTGCTCAATTTGCTCGGGTATTGAATGCATAAAGTAGGGGACATTTTTTTGTACCGGTACCCCATCCGACTTGGGAAATTGTTCGAAAAAATTAAAAATATTTCAGTAAAAAACATTAATCAAAATGATTAATTCGACATCTTATTCGTTTTCTAAACATTGACAGACCAAATTCAGGGAGCACTAACGTGCACCCTGAATTTTATTTTTGAAATATCACATAAACTCTTCCAGGATAAGGTAGGAAGCTTCCCGTCCGGCTTCGATGCCTTTCTTCATGGCAGACGCCATCAGGATTGGATTTTTGGCTTCGGCGATCGCGGTATTCATTAACACGCCTGCACAACCCAGTTCCATTGCGATTGCAGCATCGGACGCCGTACCGACACCGGCATCGACTAGGATAGGCACGTTGGCATTTTCGACGATGGTAAGGATGTTATAAGGATTACGGATACCGAGACCGGAACCTATCGGCGCTGCCAATGGCATCACGGCAACACAACCTATGTCTTCCAGGCGTTTGGCGGCAATCGGGTCATCGTTGGTGTAAACCATGACATCAAAACCATCCTTAACCAATAATTCGGCGGCGATGAAGGTTTGCGCGACATCGGGGAATAAGGTCTTTTGGTCGGCGAGCACTTCCAACTTAACCAGCTTGTGACCACCGAGTAATTCACGCGCCAAACGGCAAGTACGCACGGCTTCTTCGGCGGTGTAGCAACCAGCGGTATTGGGCAAGATGGTGTATTTGTCGGGCGAGATGACATCGAGCAGGTTTGGTTCGCCTGGATTCTGGCCGATATTGGTACGGCGAATTGCAACCGTAACAATTTCTGCGCCGCTGGCTTCGATAGCCAATCGGGTTTCTTCCAAGTCCTTGTATTTCCCCGTCCCGACAAGCAAAAGGGATTTATAAGCTTTGCCTGCAACGGTAAACGTATCGTCCTGTCCGCCGCCGATGGCATGGACGATTTCGAGCCGGTCGCCGTCATGTACCGGCTGGTTCTGATATTGGTCAAACGGCAATATTTCCTGATTGTACTCTACTGCAATCCGCTTACCTGTCAGCCCCAAAGTTTCGATAATATCGGCAACCTTGTTATTGACTGAAATTTCCCGGCTTTCGCCATTGATATAAACGATCATACTTTAGAATTCCTGCGTTTTTGGACAGCCTGCGACAACTCCCTCAATAGCGGCAAGGTATCTTCCCACGCCAGACAGGCATCGGTAATGCTTTGACCGTAAACTAAAGGCTGTCCGTCGATAACGTCTTGCTTACCCGCTTTAAGGTGACTTTCAATCATAACGCCCATGATGCGGTGATCACCGTTAGCGATTTGACCCGCGACATCTTCACCAACGATCAACTGCCGTTGACATTGCTTTAAACTGTTGGCGTGACTGAAGTCGATCATGATATTCGGTTTCAAGTCGGCTTTAATCAAGCCTTCGGCGACTTTTTCCACATTGACGGCATCGTAGTTAGGTTGACCGTTCCCACCACGCAGAATGATATGGACATCATCATTGCCGGTCGTCGAAAAAATGGCCGAATGCCCGGCTTTGGTCAACGACAAGAAATGGTGTGGACTCATCGCCGCACCAATGGCATCGATGGCGATTTTTATCGTACCATCGGTGGAGTTCTTAAACCCAATCGGGCAGGAAACTCCGGACGCCAACTCCCGGTGGCCTTGGCTTTCCGTTGTCCGCGCGCCGATTGCACCCCAGGCAATCAAATCGGAGATATATTGCGGCGAAATTAAATCCAGGTATTCGGTCGCACAGGGCATCCCCATGTTATTCAAATCCAATAGCAACTGCCTCGCGAGGCGTAAGCCTTTATTGATATTGAAACTGGAATCGATGTCGGGATCGTTAATCAACCCTTTCCAGCCCACAGTCGTCCGCGGTTTTTCAAAATAGACACGCATCACGATTTGCAGGTCGTCTTTCAATTTGTCTTTTGCTGTTTTCAACAGCTTGCCGTAGTCTTTGGCGGCGTGGGGATCGTGAATGGAACAAGGCCCGACTACGACTAAAAGTCGGTCGTCCTTACCATTCAAAATATTGTGGATATTCTGCCTTGCTTCCAGCGTTGTTTGCGCGGCTTTTACGCTCAACGGCATTTCATCGTGAACCTGGGCGGGCGCGATGACTTCTTTCGTCTCGCAAATCCGAAGATCGTCTGTTTGATAAGTGGCTTGCATATGGCTTATTTCAACCAATTTTTTAATATAGGGCATTTTTAATCGGTTATTTTAAATGTTTTTACTCGTAATTGCAGCGTCAGTACCTAATACGAACTTGATTGGTTAAGTTTAGCCAATGTTTTCTAAACTGTTTTTTAAAGCATTTAAAAACGCGTGGTTTTCCTCGGGTTTACCGACAGTGACCCGTAAGCAGTCAGCCAACAAGCCGCCTTGCGGACTCATGTTTTTTATAAGTACGCCCTGGTGTTTAATCGCCTGGAAGATGGCGGTTGCTTTGTTTTCCGGCGTTTTGAACAAGATAAAATTCGCTGCACTATGATAAACCGTTATGCCTTTCATCGCCTGAAGTTCTTCATAAACTTTCGCACGTTCCGTACAAATTTTTCGGGTTTGTTCGTCGAAGATCGAATGGTTTGTTAAAGCAAATTGTGCTGTTGCTTGCGTAAGGATGTTGATGTTGTACGGAAGCCTTATTTTATTAAGCTGCTCGAGCACAACAGGCGAACCCACCAAATAACCCAAACGTAAACCGGCAAGGCCGAGCTTGGAAACAGTCCGCATCACCAAAAGGTTTTCATATTGCGTCAACTCGTCCATAAAGCTGGCATTTGCAAAAGGCGCATAAGCCTCGTCAATGACAACCAACCCCTTGGAAGCCTTAATAATCTGTTTTATAAAATCCGGATTAAACAGGTTGCCGGTCGGGTTATTCGGGTAAGCCAAAAACACAATCTTAGGCTGCTGCGTTTGAATTGCCTCAAGCATGGCTGGCATATCCAGTTCGAAAGAGCCGGCTAGCAAAGGAATACTGATATATTCCAACCCTAATGTCTGGCTGATTTGCCGGTACATCACAAAACTTGGCTGCACGGAAAGCACACGAGCATCCTGCGGCAACGCCATCAACAGGATTTGGATGATTTCATCGGAGCCGTTTCCTAACAACACGTCGAAACCCGCCGAAATTTGGTTCCGTTCTTTTATCGTCTGTGCGAGCAACTTGGCTTCAGGATCGGGATAGCGGTTGAGTTCGCAGGATTTCAGCGTTTCAAGCCATTCTTGAACGAGGCCGTCCGGCCAATTGTAAGGGTTTTCCATGGCGTCCAACTTGATTAGTCCGCCCGCATCGGCAACGTGATAGGCTGACATTGCTAACACTTTTTCCCTGAAAATACCGCTAATCAGACGATCAATTGACATGGCTGGGCAGTTAGTTTTGGTACGGATAGATAGTTAAGTTGTTCCGGCTACAAGGGATTAAGTTAAATCCTGTATTCGGCGGAACGGGCGTGTGCCGTCAAGCTTTCGCCGCGCGCGAGGACGGAAGCGGTCTTGCCAAGTTCGCTCGCGCCTGCTTTCGAACAATTGATCAAACTCGTGCGTTTTTGGAAATCGTAGACTCCGAGCGGGGATGAAAACCGTGCCGTACTGGATGTCGGCAAGACATGGTTCGGCCCGGCGCAATAATCACCCAATGCTTCAGCGGTATAACGCCCCATAAAGATGGCTCCGGCATGATGGATATGCTGGCTTAGACCTTGCGGGTCTTCCACCGAGAGTTCCAGATGCTCCGGCGCTATCGTATTGGCGACTTCCGCAGCTTGCAATAAGTCCTTAACCTTGATGAGCGCGCCGCGGCCAGTCAACGAAGTTTTGATGATCTCGGCACGTTCCATTGTAGGAAGCAATTTATTGATACTTTGTTTTACCGCTTCAAGAAAGTCATCATCATCGCTGATCAAAATCGCTTGGGCATTTTCGTCGTGTTCGGCTTGCGAGAATAGATCCATCGCAATCCAATCCGGATTGGTTTGGCCATCGCAAATAATCAAGATTTCCGATGGACCCGCAATCATATCGATACCAACCTGACCGAAAACCAGCTTTTTGGCGGTAGCGACATAAATATTGCCCGGCCCGACGATTTTCGCCACCGCAGGTATCGTTTCCGTACCGTATGCCAACGCAGCAACCGCCTGTGCGCCGCCGACGGTAAAAACCCGGTCAACGCCCGCTAAATAAGCAGCCGCCAACACCAATAAATTTTTTTCGCCTCTTGGGGTAGGCACCACCATGATTAATTCGCCAACTCCGGCAACTTTAGCCGGAATCGCATTCATCAGCACAGAAGATGGATAAGCCGCTTTTCCGCCCGGCACATAGAGACCCGCCCGATCTAACGGGGTAATCTTCTGTCCCAACATCGTGCCGTCCGCCTCCTTATAGTCCCAAGACTGCATTTTTTGATACTCGGCATAAGCGCGGATGCGGTTTGCGGCGGTCTTTAACGCATCGGCCTGGTCGGATGGGATTGCTTCAAATGCCGCTTTTAATTCGGCTTTACCGAGCTCCAGTTCCGTGCTGTTAAGGACTTCGCGCTGGTCGAATCGATTGGTGTACGCGATGACCGCTTTATCACCGTTACTGCGGACATCGGCAATAATATCCAACACCTGCCGGTGAATATCGAAATCCACCGTTTCGTTCCAGGCCAGCAATTTCTGCAACCGGCTGGCAAAATCAGAAGACGAAGCATCCAGTTCGGTAATGGTAAGTTCCGGCATTGAGCTACCTTTTACTCAGCGTGAGTTCGAATTGTTCCAACAAAGCTGCTATCGCTTTGTTTTTCATTTTCATTGCGGCTTTATTGACCACCAAACGGGAACTAATGTTCATTATTAATTCCCGAGGTTCCAAATTATTGGCGCGCAAGGTGTTTCCGGTATCGACAAGATCGACGATGCAATCGGCAAGGCCCACTAATGGCGCAAGCTCCATCGACCCGTAAAGCTTGATGATTTCAGCCTGTATGCCTAAATTAGCGAAATAACTGTGCGCAGTTTTGACATATTTGGTGGCGACACGGATTCGTCCCTTAGGTACCGGCGCATCTTTGTGCGCCGCAGTCATCAAACGGCATTTGGCTATCCCTAAATCGAGAGGCTCGTAAAGGCTTTCGGCACCATGCTCTAAAAGCACGTCTTTTCCGGCGATGCCCATGTCCGCCGCACCGTATTCGACAAAAGTAGGCACATCAGTAGCCCGGATGATAACAAGCCGGACATCGTCCCTCGTCGTTGACAAAATCAGTTTACGGGATTTGTCGGGATCGTCGGTAGGCGTGATACCCGCTTCTTCAAGGAAAGGCAAGGCTTCTTCATAAATTCTGCCTTTTGATACAGCTATCGTTAACATGTTAATAATTAGTTTGGCACCCGCCGTATGACAGCGCCGAGTTGGGAAAGTTTTTCTTCGATATGGTCGTATCCGCGGTCAATATGGTATATCCGGTCAACCCGTGTACTGCCTTCGGCAGCCAATGCAGCAATAACAAGACTGGCCGATGCCCTTAGGTCGGTCGCCATGACAGGCGCCGCCGTCAGGTTGCTTACGCCTTTACAAATCGCCGTATTCGATTCCAGTTTGATATCCGCACCCATGCGTTGCAATTCCTGCACGTGCATAAACCGGTTTTCGAAAATCGTTTCCGTAATAACCCCCACACCCTCAGCAATGGTATTTAACGCAATAAATTGGGCTTGCATGTCGGTGGGAAAAGCCGGATAAGGTGCCGTCCGTAACGAAACGGCTTTCGGTTTTTTGCCATGCATATCGAGACTGATCCAGTCTTTTCCGGTATTGATTTCCGCCCCTGCTTCAGTCAATTTGTCGAGTACGGAATCAAGGATATCGGGACTGGTATTTTTGAGTTTAACTTTACCCCCGGTAATGGCCGCTGCCACCAAATAGGTTCCGGTTTCTATGCGGTCGGGGAGAATATCGTAATGGATGGATGCTTGTCCCAGTTTCTCAACACCTTCAACGATCAATACGTCCGACCCGATTCCAGATATTTTAGCCCCCATTTTATTGAGGAAATGGGCTAAATCGGTCACTTCGGGTTCCCGTGCCGCGTTTTCAATAATCGTGACGCCTTCTGCCAAGGCCGCCGCCATCATCAAGTTTTCAGTCCCGGTCACTGTAACTTGTTCCAGCACTAAGCGGCAGCCTTTCAGGCGTTTTGCCTTGGCATGGATATATCCGCCCGTGACCGAAATATCGGCACCCATTTTCAACAGGCCGTTGATGTGAATATCCACCGGACGGGTACCGATAGCACAACCGCCGGGCAATGAAACATGCGCTTCGCCAAACCGGGCCAACAACGGGCCTAATACCAGGATCGACGCCCGCATCGTCCGTACCAATTCATAGGGCGCTTCGTAGCTATTGATCGTACTGCTGTCCACTTCGATGTTCATTTTTTCATCGACGAGCAGTTGCACACCCATCCGGCCCAACAATTCCATTGTGGTCGTAATGTCGTGAAGGTGTGGCACATTGCCAATGCTTACGGGCATCTCGGAAAGTAGCGTTCCCGCTAAAATGGGTAATGCGGCATTCTTGGCGCCGGAAATCCGAAGTTCGCCAGAAAGTTGTTTGCCGCCGGTAATGATTAATTTATCCATATAAAGTTGATGTTGTGATAGGACTATGCAATGTTCTCAAACCACTGCCCAGCCTTAGGTCGAATGAAAATAATCGGATTTTTCCAGCCCGCTTAGTTTAGCCAAATTAAGAATCTGCTCCGGCATATTTTTAATTTTTAATTGTACTTTTTTGCTCCGGGCATATTTAATCCACTCAATAATTAAAGCCAATCCTGCACTGTCGGCATTACAGACCCCGCTCAAATCAACTGTCACCTGTTTTGCGCCCAGCAAAAAGGCAAAAGTGCTCGCCAGTTTTTTATCGATGCCGGAAAATGTTAGGTTGCCTTCAACAACAACTTGACCTGGCTGATGGTTGTGGATTGTTAAAGGCGTCCTCACTTTTTTTCTTCCGCCGATTTAAACAAAAATTGGCCGATGGCCTTTTCCAAAATAATAGCCGATTGGGTTATTTCAATATTGCTGCCTTCTTTTAAATATTCGCTTGAACCACCCGGTTCTAAACTGACATATTGTTCGCCCAATAAACCGGCAGTAAAAACGCTGGCGGTGGCATCGTCGGGAATCGAATTGAACTGCGAATATATCCGAAGTTTAACTACCGATTCGAACGTTTTAGGATCGAAGCTGATCTCGCTCACCTGACCAATTTTTACACCTGCGGCGGAAACCGGCGATTTGACTTTTAATCCGCCGGAATTTTCAAAACGCGCCGTTACCGTGTAGCCGTCCTGCTCCGTAAAAGAACTTAGATTACTGACTTGCAAGGCAAGAAAAAATAAACCCACGATACCGGCGGCAACAAAAAGCCCGACCAGCGTATCCTGGGTATCCGTATGTTGCATGTTAATCGTCTCCAAACATAAGCGCGGTCAAAATAAAATCCAGACCCAAAATACTAAAAGCGGAATTAACGACGGTACGTGTCGTAGCCCGACTGACGCCTTCCGAGGTGGGAACGCAGTCGTAACCTTCAAACAAGGCGATCCAGGTTGTCACAAAGCCGAACACCAGGCTTTTGATAACCCCATTGACAATATCATCATAAAAATCGATCTTCGCCTGCATTTGCGACCAGTAAGCGCCGCCGTCAACCCCGAGCAAACCGCACCCTACCAGTTGCCCGCCCAAAATGCCGATGGCACTAAATAATGCCGCCAGCAGGGGCATGGAAATAAGCCCCGCTAAAAAACGGGGCGATATAATGCGCTTGATTGGGTCGACGGCCATCATTTCCATGCCGGACAGCTGTTCCGTCGCTTTCATCAAACCGATCTCCGCGGTCAATGCCGAACCAGCGCGTCCGGCAAACAATAATGCCGATACGACAGGCCCAAGTTCGCGCACCAGCGAGGCGGAAACCATAACGCCCAACGTTTCTTCAGCACCGAAATCGGAAAGGATGTAAAAGCCTTGCAACCCCAGCACCATTCCGACAAATAAACCTGAGATCGAAATAATCAAACAGGATAATACCCCAACCGAATAGAGCTGGTTCAACAGCAAGCGGGGACGGGGCAATATCTCGATAATCCCGGTCAGGGCGTGCAAAAGGAAAAACGTCCCCCGCCCCAATTTGGTAAAACCGGAGCGGGTTGACTTTCCTAAAGACCGAATCAATTCCAGCATAGTTGTTCAATTCGTTTAATAGCGTTTACCGGTCGATAATAAATCGTCCTGGATGTCTTTCGCCGGGTAATGGAAGTGGACGGGGCCGTCGGCAGAACCCTCCGTAAACTGTTGCACCCAGTCAGAATTCGAATTCTTGATTTCGGCAGGCGTACCTTCGCCAATAACCTTACCACCCGAAACGACATAGATATAGTCTGCTATTGCCGCCGTTTCGCTGACGTCATGGGAAACGATAATGGTCGTCAGCCCCAGGGTCACATTTAAAGACTTAATCAGATGTACCAGTACGCCTTTGGAAATCGGATCCTGTCCGGTAAACGGTTCGTCGTACATGATCATCATCGGATCCAGCGCAATAGCCCTTGCCAACGCCACACGACGCGCCATGCCGCCTGAAAGCTCATTAGGCATAAGGTTTCTGGCGCCCCGTAAACCGACCGCCTGAAGTTTTATCAATACCAGTGTGCGGATCATGGATTCGGTCAGTCCGCTATGCTCCCTGAGAGGAAACGCCACGTTATCGTAGACATTCATGTCGGTTAACAAAGCACCGCTTTGGAATAACATCCCGATACGTTTGCGTAAATCGAACAATTCGTTTCTACGCAACCGGTGCACATTCTGCCCGTCCACCTCGATTGTCCCTTGCCCCGGTTGCAATTGACCGCCAATCAATTTTAACAGCGTGGTCTTCCCGGTTCCGCTGGGACCCATGATTGCAGTGACCTTCCCGCGCTCAAAGTCCATGGACACATCGTGGAAAATCTTATTGTCACCCCGCGAAAATGATAAATTCCGGACAGAAACTAAACTGTTTTGCGAGCGGCGATCAGCACCCATAATCGGCAAGAGACAAAAATTCCTAAATAAACAGGATATTGTCTATGACTTAAGGCTTTTTAGTCAAACAATAATCAAGAATTTGGTGTTTAACCGTTCTAAAAGCCTTTATTGGTAATCGACAAATGTTTATTGGCTGCTTACCCTTTAAAATCCGTAGCTCCAAGAAAAGGACAGTGCGCCGTCACGGTCGAGCTGATAACCGTTCACTTGGGTATAAAGTGGCTGTAGCCATTCAAAGCTCAGGCTGTGTCCTGCAAACGTACCATTCGAGATATTAACGTCAAGGCCCAGACCCAAATCGACATAATGCCCCCCATAATTAACTGGAAAATCAGCAGGATTTGAGCGATGCGCGGCATCATTATCCCTAATCAATGCCTTGTTTTGGTCATTCACGCCTTGCAGACAAGCATTGTACGAATCAATATCGAAAATGATGTGGCCTGCCCCGTCATCGGTTTCAAACAAAAACCGGGGACATTCTTCTTCTGGTTTTAATAAATCTATCTTTTCCTTAGTATAGCGACCATGAATCGCACCCTGCCATGTGTAAACACCGCGCACCGAGGACGACAACCAGTTTGTCCATTGGTAGCCGCCCCAAACTGTACCCTGAAAAATATCGCCGAAAGAAAAACCGGACTTGTTGCGGCTTTCTATGCGTTTCGTACCTGCCAGTTGACCGCCCCAGGAAAAACGGTCCGATTCGCCGGTATACGTTAAACTGGGCTTGAAATCCCACGTTCCGCTGCCAAGTTGCATGCCGTAATGAATAAACCCGCCGTCCAACGTATGGTTCCGGCGTAATTTTATTCCGACATCGCCGGTAGGCGCGCTTACGCCTAACCCTAAATTAACGTGTTGATTGGCTATATCCAATAGCTTGAATAACGCATACATCCCAGTATCGCCCACCCCTCCGGTTTCATGGCCGGTACTCAGATGATGTTCGATATGTCCGCCCGCGTTGATCAGGTTTTCATTTTCAATCGAGGCGCCAGGACGCAAAGCCATATTCATATCGACAAATTGCGGCATCAACATAAGGGTCAACCAATCGGTCGGCGCTGCCATCAAGTCCAGCATATGCATGTGCATCCCCATATCATCCGGAACGGTAAAGCACTTGTTCAAGCGACCCGGCCCATTGATACAGCCCTTGTCTTCCAAAGCAGTTTCATTGGCAATCCGGTCGCCGTGCAGCATATTTCCAGCCTGGCGGCTGTAGTACATGTAACGGTAGCCTGCCATCATGTCGCCTTTTTTATCTAAAGTATGGGCGAACATAACGCCCGCCGGCACATGATTAATGTGGTGGTGATGGCTATGCCCGCCCGTATCACCGACAAGGGATTGCCCTAACGCCGATAAATTAACTTTTAACGCCACATTCGCCATCCAAAAGTCGAAATCCGCGTAGCGGCCTTCGCCTCCGCCGCCTAATTTCAAGGCTCCTTGGTGGCTGTAATATTCAAATCCGGCTTCCAGGCTTACGCCTTTAACAAATTGTTTATTGATGGTAACACCACCGCTCAAGGTGCCGAAGACCGACAACCGATGGTCGCTGGAGAAATGGGCGGGAATAATCGAATCGAATGAAGCGCCCCGTCCAGGATCGGCATGATGGGAAATAAAATAAGGACTGTAGAAATCAGCCGCATCCTGCGAGTAATATCTGAAGGTTGGCGTGACCGTCCAACCGTTGCCGAGCGGTTGCACCCAATCGCTTTGAAAGGTATGGGCGTTAATCCCCCAATCATCGTGGAAAAAACTGTAGCTCATACGTAGCGCGGCATCGAGCGGTTCAACATACTGTTTGAAACCAAAGCTCCAGTTGAATTGGTTTCTTTCATTCGGCCTTTGCTCGAGAATGCTTCGCCCCGATCCCACCAACGATCCGGGCGCGTCCGAACCTGGCGGTTGGAGCGCCTGGTTCGGATCGACAAAGATAAATGTTACATATTTATACGGATTCGATAAAAAGCCGACGCTATGGGTAAAGTTCATACCGGCTTCAAATAGCGCGTTTTTGGTTAACACTTGGGTTAACCCTAAGTTAACTCCCCAATCATGTCGGTTCCCGTGTATTAATACCGAATTACCATCTGGCGACACATTGACATGATTTTTAAAATAATGACCGCCGATCTCGCCATAGGGTCCCAGGTCATGGTCGGGAATAGCCGACGTATCGCTGTTGGTATAGCTTAAACCCATATTGACGCTAGTCTGTTTTTGGTTGAAATCGAAACGGCTGTTAATGCTTCCAAATCGGGATTCATAATCGTCTTCAACCGAAATGCCACCCCCAATGTCCAAGGCGGCTTCATCCCATTCGTAACCGAGTTTGAAATCGCCCTGTTTGCGCGTTTCCGGCGAGGCAACCGACAAGGTATGCACTAATTGCTTATCCCTGACATAACGCACAGCACCTGTTGCCGTATCTATAATGCCGATTTTGGGATTGAAATTTTTGTCGAGAAAAAGGGTTTGGGTCCTAAAAATAGGGCTTGCTTCAGACACCGCATCTGTTTTGAAAGGGTTTTTGTTTCCGCCGTAGCCGAGCGGCGCCGTACTTATCGGTGTCGCCCCACCCCACGTATCTTGTGTATAGTTAAAGGCAAATTTTATACGGTCGGTGAGCGTGATCTTTGCGCCACCCTTTATGCTATCTACCTCAATAGGATTGAAAGCTTGAATGGTGTTAAATAAATTGCGCTTTCCTTCTTGAAAGTGGCTGTACTGAAAATCGACTTCATCTTCATCGGCGGCCTGAGCCGCGGATTGGAACAAACCTGGCAGGATTAAAGCCGCCGTAGTTAACGCGGTAAGCGGCCGTGATGGATTTATGGGCAGTTTATTTTTCTCAAGCTTAAGAGGCTTATCCCAATCCTTACAAAAGCACCCGTAACGGCCTTTATACGTTTTTATTGTTGCATTCAAGATATTCTGACCGTTACTTGGGCGTTTTAGCTTTTAGTCGGCAAGGACGATGACTATCCTTATCCGTTACTGTGGCTTGCTACCACAAAATTAACATCCGAACCGGCATCATTAAAAGCAATCCACACGCCGTTGTCTGTATTAGGGCATTTATGAAAAGCCAGGAAGGAGCACCACTACGTTTATTACAAACAGAAGCCGGGTAACGTCCAATTCCGTTAACCGGCTTCTAAAATGCAAATGGCATGGCTTGAAAAATACCCAGATTCTTTCCCTAAGCCATCCGTCTTAAGCTGAGCCTTAATTTTGGATTGCGCTATCCACTATTGATTGAAGGTCCGCACAAAATCCACTGTTGGGGTTACGCTTGGCGGATTGCCGACGAAATTATATCCTGTACCTGTATGGGCGTTTGCAGCATTTTCGCAATGGAAAGACACATTATAGGTGTGGGCGCCCGCAGCTGTATGGGCGACCACAAAATAATGCAACCCATTACCCGCTGTTGATGTCGACGTCTTACTACTATATAAACCACCAGGTAGCGCCCGTACGCGAATAGTTGCCGGATTACCGCCTGTGACGGTTACTGTCGCAAACATTTTAGTTGCCGCACCGTTCGCTTCACCCGCTGGTGCAGCAGGATGAATCCCGTTGCCCCAAGCAATGCACTCCGTGCGGAAAATATCTTTTGCAGTAATAGAGCTACCTAAGGTTTGGGCGCCGGTTTCATGGGCATATCCAACCCCGGAAACACCGACAGATAGCAACAATAAAGTAACATTAATCAGTTTTTTCATATCAATTACCCGTGGACAAAGCCACAACTTTCCTCAAAAATTAACAGTTATGCAAACCCTATGCGAAAAACATATGGCACCTTTTGGCATTTCTTGATGTTATTTCAATTCCATCAAGCGCTTAATCAGACATCGACAACATCATGTAGCCGGTTGACCCAAACAACTACCAGACCCTTTAGCAGCTTAAACTACAGAATCTGCTTTTTTTTGTAATCCCAAATTTACCTAATGGTACTATTTTGCGCCCTTTTGCCGATACTTTCCAGTTTTGACTCGGCGAACTCACGGATCGTTGAATCGCTGTCAGCAAGGGCTTGCTTCAATATGTCAACATCCTCATCGGCATGATCCAGCGCTATCAGGCGCACAGACGCATCGTCGTCATGTAACGCTTGCGTTAGATAATCCGAAGCCCCCTCCTTATCCAAATTCGCCAGCGCAGATATCGCCTGTCCCCTTACATCAGGATTCCCGTTATGTGCCGCAACATCTAAAGCAGCCTTGACTTTAGGATCGTTAATATTCCCGTCTACCGCCAGGCTGGTAAGTGTTTCTACCTGCTGCTCAACCGTTGTTGCGTTTTTCAGCTGTTCAAGCAACTTATCCGATTTTTCTTGGTTAGTCGAAGATGCATTGTCATCGGACGCTTGGTTGTCACTCACTGCTTCTAGGCCCGTTTGCCCATCCGATACAATTTGCGCAGCACGTTTAGGGTCGGCGGCTTGACATGCCCCAAGGCTGGACGCCAACAACCAGAACTCTGCAGGTTTATTGGTTGCGGCTTTATGTTCGACTATCCCGACCTGACTTGCAACCAAACAATCCAAAACTTGCCGAAGCGTTCGACCAGCGCAAGTTGCCGTCACGGGAGTTACGGGCAAGTATGAAAAATGGAATATTGCCCCGGTTTTATCGGCGATTGCATTAATAATTTGGTTTAATGGCGCTCGCCGGGCTTCCAACAGTATTTGGCTTTCCGTGTTTTTGGCAAAAGTCAGCTGAATGGCGGGTTGCCCGTCTGCTGAATGTGCCGCAAACGCAGCTAATAATCCACCCAAAAAAATGAAAAACCGGAAAATAACAGCCATAGATATAGATACTTGGTCTTTCTATACAAAGGACTTATTGTATCGAAAATAAGCCCTTATCGTTAAAAATAGAAAATCGCATGGCGAACCTGATACGGGTCGCTTTAATTTATCCGTAAAAAATAAGATGTCAAAACCCGTAACTCCAGGTAAAACTCAACGCGCCGTCGCGGTTTAGCTGATAGCCGTTGACGTTGGTGTAGAGGGGTTGCAGCCATTCGAAGGCTAGGCGGTTGCCGACGAACGCACCGTCGGGTACCGTAGCGCTGATGCCTAAGCCTAAATCCACATACTGGCCGCCGTAATTTTTGGGGAAATCCATGGGAGTTAGGCGGTCTTTTGCATCGTTAGCTTGTTTAAGGGCATTCAAATCGGCAAGACATTGGTTGTACCCAGCCTGGTCGAAAATATCGGATCCATTTGGGATGCCGTCGCCATCAGGGTCATTTGGATAGGTGTAATCAGATCGGTTACACACGGGCAACGTAAAATCCAAACGGGTACTGCGATGATAACGACCTTTGATCCTGCCTTGCCAGGAGTAAGCCAACCTAACCGTGCCGGACAGCCAGTTGGTCAAGTCATAACCACCCCAGGCGCTGGCCTCAAACATGTCACCCAGGGCATAGCCAGATGCGTTCCTGTTTTCCAGACGTTTGGTGCCGACCAATTGCCCGCCCCAATTCCAAGCCCCGGCGTTGCCCAAGTAAGTCAAACTCGGCTTGAAATCCCA
>JBGAWU010000149.1:0-6272 GCA_044227425.1 Methyloglobulus sp. | reverse complement strand
GATAATATTTTTTTATCCTGGATAAATTGAGCATCGTATCGTTTATTGCCTAAGGCTTTTAAAGTTGTTCCCAGTAGTGCTGAAACTCCATAACAGGCATCGGCTTTGAATATAAATAGCCTTGGACTGCAGTGCACGTTGTATTTTGCAAAAAAGTTTTTTGCGGCAGTGTCTCGACACCTTCCGCCACCGTATTTAAGTTAAGGGCTTTAGCCAGCGCCAAGATTGCATTGACGATGGCGGCGGCATCGGCGCATACCGGGAGTTCCTTAATAAAGGAGCGGTCTATTTTTAGGATGTCCAACGGGAAGCGGTTAAGATACCGAAGGGAAGAATAACCTGTGCCGAAATCGTCAAGCGCAAGCTTAATGCCAAGTTTTTTCAAATCGTTGAGCTTGTTAAGCATGTTGTCGGTATCCGCCATGATCATGCTTTCCGTCAATTCGAACGTCAGATAAGCGGGATTGATCTGATATTCGTTGATGATGCTGCTTACCATCGGAATGAACGACAACTGGTTGAGCTGCAGGCTGCTCAGGTTCACGGATAGGTAAAAATTAGTCCGTCCCAGCCTTTGCCATTTTAGTAATTGCCTGCACGCTTCACGGATCACCCATTCGCCGAATTGAATAATGATGCCGTTTTCTTCCGCCAAAGGAATAAAATCGTTAGGCGGCAGAAAACCTAAAACGGGGTTTTCCCAACGTAATAAGGCCTCGGCTCCCGTCAATTTACCCGTTAAAATATCGATTATCGGCTGATAATGCAGGCGCAGTTCGTTATTAGGGACGGCATGATACATAAATGTTTCCATTTCAAGCCTTTTTCGGGTCTTCAACGCCATCCCATCATGAAAAAACTGGTAATTGCCTTTACCTATTTTCTTTGCGTGGTACATGGCGATATCCGCGTTCTTCAACAACGTTTCGGAATCATTCCCGTCAAGAGGAAATAGGGCTATCCCCATACTGACGCCAATTTGTATTGTGCGGTCACCGAGTTGGACAGGCTGGGTGACCCAGTGCTGGATGCGATCCGCAACGGTTGCCGCATCTTCAGGGCGGGTTAAATCGTTTAGGAGAATGATAAACTCATCGCCACCCAGGCGGGCGACATCGATTTTATGGTCAAAATGGTCGAAAAACCGAGAGGTTAAATCCGAACAACGCAGGCCTTTGGTCAACCGGTCCGAAACTTCCCGCAAGAGCTGATCGCCGGCATGGTGGCCGTAGGTATCGTTAATACCTTTAAATCCGTCCAAATCCAAAAACAATATGGCGAATGTGCTGTTATTCCGTCTTGCCAGTTCGATGGTTTTGGATAAGAATTTAAGAAAAAATGTCCGGTTAGGCAGTTGGGTCACTGCATCGTAATAAGCCAGATGGCGTATCTTATTTTCCTGGTTTTTCCGTTCGGTAATATCCTGAAGGGTGCCGACCAGCCCGACAAACTCAAACCTGTCGTTTAAGATAGGTTCGATGTGCTGGGAGACAAACCGTTCATTGCGTTTCGCCGTTATAGCGCGGAACTCGACGGTGTCTGGGGCTTTAAGGAAGAAAGTTTTTTTTAAACAATAATTCACATAGTGGATATCATCTTTATGGATATATTGGCTGTAATTTTCCAAGGTCGGTGTAAATTCTTCCTTGCTTTGTTCAAGCAAGTTGTAAATATTGTCCGACCAAAATAAGCGTTTATTGTTTTTTTGCCACTCCCAATTACCGAGCCGGGCCATTTTATTAGCCTTGGATAACCTGATTTCACTTTGCGTCAGTTTTTTCAAGTTATTATTGGCCTTCACCATAAACTGTAAACGATGAATCAGCACTTTCCAGTTGATCGGTTTTACTACGAAATCGGTTGCACCCGCGGCATATGATTGGGCGATTTTTTGATCGTCCTCGGTGACTGTCATCATGACAATAGGAATATTTTCCCCCATACTCAAACGGCGGATTTCAGTACAAGTCTCAAAGCCATTCATAATGGGCATTTCAATATCGATCATTACAATGTTCGGCCTACTGTTTTGGAAGGCTTCAATGCCTTGTTTACCGTTAAAACAGGAAACCAATTTAAAATTGTCTCTAGGCAGATTCCGTTCGGCCCACAAATGGACAGTCTGGTCGTCATCAATGAGTAAAATAATTGGGATATGGAGATCAAGGTAGTCCATTTACATAATGAATCTGAGAACTAGTGTCGAGATTAAGATTAGCACAATTGTAAAAGGCGTGTGATAAGTAGGCAGGATTCGTACAATTTGGTTTCGTTAAGCCGAACAATAACTATTTTTCATATCCGTTTAATTAGCATAGAAGGGAGATTAAATGTTAACTAAGGCAGATTTATCTAAATTTGACGTTAGTGCTATACAGGAATGAATAGGGTAAGCTGCTTTTTTTGGGTTCTCGGTTTGCTGACAGCCTGTACGGTCCCTATCGAGAAAGTGCCCGCACCGGTCAAAATAAATCCGGTTTTTTCTGTCTCCGGCCACGCTAAGCAATCGGATCAATGGTGGACAGCCTTCAATGACGAAGGCTTAAACTATCTTTGCGAACAGGCATTGGCCGGGAATTTTTCCTTGGTTGCTGCTTATAACCGTCTCGACCAAGCGAGGGCGCTTGCAAAGAAAAGCGGGGCAGACCTGATCCCGCAAGTAAACGGCACGTTATCGGCAACGACAGGTTCAGGCCATTCGCAAACACTCGATGATTTTGCCATTGGCCTGGCAGCCAGTTACGAACTCGATCTATGGGGACGCATCAGAAGCGCGATCAATGCCGCCAGATTGGACGTCATGGGTGCGGAGGAAGATGCTAACAGCGCGGCTATTTCATTAACGGGCGACATTGCAACGGCCTGGTACCGACTGGTCGAACAGCGGCAACAATTAAAATTGCTGGACCGTCAAATAGAAATCAATAGAAATAACGTTACCTTAATTACCGTCCGGTTCAGGGGAGCGCAGGCAACGGCGGCGGATGTTTTTCAACAACAGCAATTGCTGGAATCCGTTATCGGCAGCCGGTACACAGTGGTCTCGACGATAGCTGTGTTGGAAAACCAATTGGCAGTGTTAACGGGAAAACCTCCGGGAACACTTGATCTGCCTGCGTCCGATGGGTTCCCGCAAATCCCGCCGCTTCCCGATACCGGTTTGGGAATTGATTTGATGCAACGGCGCCCTGATATCCGGAAAGCTTATTTTGCCGTACAGGCGGCGGATCAACGGATCGCCTCTGCCATTGCCGACCGCTTCCCTAAGTTCAGTTTATCCGCTAACGTTGAAACCAGTTCTCCTGATTTCCAATCCATCCTTAACAACTGGCTGGCGACCATTGCGGGCAACATCGTGTTGCCCATCATCGACGGCAGAAGGCGTATTGCGGAAGTGGAGCGTAACCGCGCCGTGTCTGCGGAAGCGTTGAATAATTATGCAACCTTGATACTTAATGCCGTTAATGAAGTCGAAAACGCCCTGGTACAAGAACGCCAGCAACGGTCGATGGTCGATAATCTGGGGACGCAAGTTAAATTGGCGCGTGAAGCGAGTATGTTAATCCGCTTAAGATATATGAACGGCGCGATGGATTTCCTTCGGGTATTATCGGCGATCTTAAGCCAACAAACGCTTGAACGCAGCTTATTACAAAACCGGCAGCAACTAATTCAGTATAGGATCAGTCTATATCGGGCTTTGGCAGGAAAAATTCCGCTACCGGATCGTATAGGGATAGGCAATAAAATGCAGGAAATTGGTAAGCAGTGAGCGTTGTGACAATAAAAATGGCAAAATTTCTGCCGTCAGTGGTTTTGATTGTAACGAGTATCGGCATTTCAAGCTACTGGTTGACGCATCAACCCCGTGCGGAACGCGCAGCGCCCGAAAAATTGGCGCCGCTCGTCGAAGTGATTTCGCCGGAAATTATCGACCATCCAACGACGATTAGTGCAATGGGTAATGTGATTGCTGCGCAGAGCGTTAATCTGACTCCCCGCATCAGCGGAATGGTACTGTGGATTAGCCCGAATTTTATCGAAGGCGGTTTGTTGAAACAGGGCGAAGTACTCGTTGAACTGGATCCGACCGATTACAAACTGGCGATTGTGCAAAGCAAAAACGACTTAGAGAAAGCAAAATTCAACTTAAAACTCGAACAAGGCCAGCAAGTGATCGTAAGACGGGAATATCAACTGTTAGGCGCCGAACTGAACGGGCAGGAACAGGAACTGGTATTGCGGAAACCCCATCTTAGCGCGGCGAAAGCGGCATTGGCCGCTGCGGAGGCCAATTTAAAGCAGGCGCAATTAAACCTGGAAAGGACGCGCCCAGTTGCGCCGTTCAATTCAATCATCGTTAGCAGGAACGCCAACCTTGGCGCATGGATGTCGGCATTTTCCACCGGAACGCCGCTGGCAAAACTGGTGGGCATCGACAATTTTTGGATTAATGTGTCCATACCGATCGACAAATTAAGTTGGATTGACATACCGGGCATCAACAGTAAAAACGGTTCGATTGCCAAAATCAGTTACGAAGCGGCATGGGGCAAGGGCGTTTACCGTATCGGCACGATCAAACGCTTACTGGCTGAAATCGAACCGGAAGGCCGGATGGCGAAGGTTGTGATCGAAGTGAACGACCCGTTGTGCCAGAAAATAGAAAACAAACACTTGCCGCCGCTCATGTTAGGCACGTTTGTCCGTGTCGAAATCGAAGGGCTTACCATCAAAGATGTGGTCAAGCTGCCGGAAGCAACACTACACGACGACCACCAAGTCTGGGTCGTAAATGACAAACAAGCATTATCGATTCAGTCCATTACGCCGAAATGGGCGGAGGATGGTTTCGTCTATCTGGATAAAAATCAATTGCCCGAACACAGCCGGATAGTTACGAGCGAGCTTTCCGCCCCCTTTCAGGGAATGCCGGTCAGGACAGACGGAATAAAAAAGTCCGCCGCACACTGATTTCATGCAACCTTCTGGACACAACGATATAAAAGGCGCTATCGGATGGATGGCGGCGCATCCGATAGCGGCCACGTTATTGATGGTTGTCTGTCTTGTCGGCGGCATGTTGTTTATCGGCCTGATAAAACAGGAAGTTTTTCCCGAATTTGAAACCGACGCCGTCAGCATTACTGTCGCCTACCCCGGAGCCAGTCCAGAGGAGGTCGAAAAAGGGCTTTTGCTGTCCATTGAAGATGTCATCAGCGGCGTTGATGGCATCGATGAAATCAATTCCGTCGCAAAAGAGGGGCTAGGTACGATTATCGTAGACGCCATGCGGGGTACAGATATCCAGCAGCTAACCCAAGACATTCAACGCGAAGTCAGCCGGATCACTACCTTTCCGGTCGATGCGGAAGAACCCAAGATAGCACCTGTCAGCATGCACCGCCAAGTGCTGTCACTGGTGTTATACGGACAGGCCAAACATCGTGACCTGCATGAACTTGCGGAAATTTTCCGTGAGCAATTGTTGCAGGATCCCGCCATTTCCCAAGTCGAACTGGAAGGCATTAACCCCCTGGAAATTAGTATAGAAGTCAGCCAGGATAATTTGCGTCGCTATCAGTTGTCATTGGCGGACATTGCGCAGCGTATTCAGAACGCCAGTATCGATTTACCCGGCGGCAGTATTAAAACCGGTGGTGGGGAAATTTTAGTCCGGATGAAAGAACGTAAGGACTATGGAAAGGAATTTGCCGATACGCCTATCATTACCACCAATAACGGCAGTGTTTTAAGATTGGGCGATATTGCAACTATTAACGACGGCTACGAAGATACCGATTATTCCGCCAGTTTTAATGGTGAACCTGCCGTTATGTTGCAAGTTTACAGCGTGGGGGAGCAGACCCCGATTGAAGTTTCCGATGCGGTAAAAAAACACTTAGACCAGGCTAAACAGGAATTGCCCATAGGGGTTAAAGCCGAAATCCGCTATGACTCTTCAGACCAGTATGCGCAACGGATTGATTTGCTGGTTGATGACAGCATCACCGGATTGGTTTTGGTTTTTTTCTCGTTGGCCGTTTTTTTGGAATTACGGCTGGCATTCTGGGTCATGATGGGGATACCCACGGCGTTTCTGGGTACTTTTCTCCTGCTGCCGGCGCTGGATGTGTCGCTAAATATGATTTCATTGTTTGCCTTCCTGAACAGTACCTTCAAACATAACCTCCCAATTTGGAGCGGAGAGCGTAAAATCTCTATTATAGTCTCCAGGTAGTTGGGTAAAGCCTGCCACCATGATGATAGAG
>JBGAWU010000148.1:0-6282 GCA_044227425.1 Methyloglobulus sp. | reverse complement strand
CCTTGTTGTTCTAGCGTTTTACCTACCATACAGCGCGCCGCAATTTTCGCCAGCGGATATCCGGTTGCTTTCGAAACAAATGGTGCCGTACGGGAAGCCCTTGGGTTGACTTCCAACACATAAATATCGGTGCCTTGAATCGCGAACTGGGTATTCATCAACCCGCAAACGCCCAAGGCTTCCGCCATAAGGGTGACCTGTTCGCGTAATTGGTCCTGAATATCCTGCGCCAGCTCGTAAGGCGGCAGCGAACACGCCGAATCGCCCGAATGCACACCAGCTTGTTCGATATGTTCCATCAAACCGCCGATAAGCACCCGTTCGCCATCGTAGATCGCATCGACATCCATTTCGACTGCATCGTCCAGGAATCGATCCAATAACACCGGCGAATCGTTGGAGACGCTTACTGCTTCTTTCATATAGCGCTGCAAACCCTCTTCATTGAAGACGATTTCCATCGCCCGTCCGCCGAGCACATAGGACGGACGCACCACCAAGGGATAGCCGATTTCCTTGGCGGCGGTTAATGCTTGCTCTACCGAGCGCGCCGTCGCATTCGGCGGTTGTTTCAAGTTAAGCCGTTCCAGCAATTTTTGGAAGCGTTCGCGGTCTTCTGCCAAGTCAATGGAGTCTGGCGAGGTGCCGATGATCGGGACACCTGCCGCATCCAACGCCTTCGCCAGCTTTAACGGCGTTTGCCCACCGTACTGCACGATCACGCCTTTCGGTTTTTCTATATGGACGATCTCCAGCACATCTTCCAATGTCAGGGATTCGAAATACAAACGGTCGGAGGTATCGAAATCGGTGGAAACCGTTTCTGGGTTACAGTTAACCATGATGGTTTCATAACCATCTTCCCGCAACGCTAAAGCCGCATGGACACAGCAATAATCGAATTCGATACCCTGCCCTATCCGGTTCGGCCCGCCGCCAAGAATAATAATTTTTTCTTTATCGCTTACCCTTGCTTCGCATTCTTCCTCGTACGTCGAATACAAATACGCCGTATCGGAAGCAAACTCTGCTGCACAAGAGTCGATCCGTTTATAAACCGGATGGATAGCCTGTTTGAACCGGACATTGCGGATTTCGTGTTCTGAAGTTTCCAATAACTTGGCTAGGCGCTGATCAGAAAAACCTTTCCGCTTAAGCCGGTATAACTCGCCTTCTTTCAAGGTTGCTAACGTTTTGGTCGCCAAAGATTGCTCCGTCAACACCAAATCTTCGATTTGCGCCAAAAACCAGGGATCGATTTTGCTGGATTCAAAAACCTCGTCTAAGCTCATACCGCTTCGAAATGCATCCGCCACATAAAGCAAGCGGTCAGGACCTGGATGACGAAGTTCGCGTTGAATCTTGTCTGCGGCGTCTTCAGCCTGCAAATCCACTACTTCATTCAAGCCGCTAATACCGATTTCCAATCCGCGTAACGCTTTTTGCAAAGACTCCTGGAAAGTGCGGCCGATTGCCATCACCTCGCCCACCGATTTCATCTGTGTGGTCAAACGGTCATCGGCTTGGGGAAATTTTTCAAAGGCGAAACGGGGTACTTTAGTGACGACGTAATCAATCGTTGGCTCGAATGAGGCAGGTGTCGCTCCGCCGGTAATCTCGTTTTTCAGCTCATCCAGGGTATAACCGACCGCCAGTTTTGCCGCCACTTTAGCAATCGGAAAACCGGTCGCTTTCGACGCCAATGCGGAGGAACGCGAAACCCGCGGATTCATCTCAATGACAATTAAGCGTCCGTCTACCGGGTTGATAGCCACTTGGACATTCGATCCGCCGGTATCAACACCGATCTCCCTCAACACGGCGCAGGCGACGTTACGCAGAATCTGATATTCCTTGTCGGTCAGGGTTTGCGCGGGCGCGACGGTAATCGAATCACCGGTATGTACGCCCATCGGATCGAAGTTTTCAATGGAACAAACGATGATGCAGTTGTCCTTGGAGTCGCGCACAACTTCCATCTCAAACTCTTTCCAGCCCAATACCGATTCTTCAATCAGCAATTCATTGGTGGGCGACAAATCCAAGCCGCGTTCGCAGATTTCAATAAACTCTTCTTTGTTATATGCGATGCCGCCGCCACTGCCGCCCATGGTGAATGAAGGTCGGATGATGGTCGGATAACCCACTTCCTGCTGCGCAGCCAAGGCTTCTTCGATGGAGTGGGCGGTCTTCGATTTCGCCACTTCAAAGCCGATTTTGCGCATCGCCTGATTGAACAGTTCACGGTCTTCGGCCTTATTAATAGCCTCCTTCGTCGCGCCGATCATTTCAACGCCGTATTTTGCCAATACGCCGTGTTTATCCAACGCCAATGCGCAATTCAGCGCGGTTTGCCCACCCATCGTCGGCAAAACCGCATCAGGACGTTCCTTTTCGATAATCTTTTCCACTGTCTGCCAATCAATCGGCTCGATGTAAATGGCATCGGCCATCTCGGGGTCGGTCATGATAGTGGCGGGGTTGGAATTCACCAGTATCACCCGGTAGCCTTCTTCCCTGAGTGCTTTACACGCTTGCGTTCCGGAATAGTCGAATTCGCAAGCCTGCCCGATAACGATGGGACCTGCACCCAATAGTAAAATCGATTTTATGTCGGTTCTTTTTGGCATGTTTTACTGCTGCTTAATTAGTGTTTGCCGGACTGGTTCATCAAAGCGATAAACTCATCGAATAACGCTTCCACGTCATGCGGGCCTGGACTCGCTTCAGGATGGCCCTGAAAACTGAACGCAGGACAATCGGTACGACGGATGCCTTGCAGGCTGCCGTCGAATAAGGAGTGAAAGGTTGCCTCGACATTAGCGGGTAAACTTGCGGCATGCACCGCAAAACCGTGGTTTTGGCTACTGATCAGAACCCGGCCCGTCGCTTTTTCCTGCACCGGATGGTTGGCGCCATGATGACCGAATTTCATTTTTTCAGTAAGCGCGCCACTCGCTAAAGCCAATAATTGGTGACCCAGGCAGATACCGAAAACCGGAGTTTTAGTTTCGAGAATGGTTTTAATCGCTGCAATGGCATAGGTGCAAGGTTCAGGGTCGCCCGGCCCATTGGATAGAAAAACACCATCAGGCTTCATCGCCATCACCCTCTCCGCAGGCGTTGTCGCAGGTACGACCGTTACCCGGCAGCCCCTGTTGACCAATAACCTAAGAATATTACGTTTGATGCCGAAATCGTAGGCAACCACATGTTTGTTCAAGTTTTCACCCGGGCTGTGGCCTTGACCCAAACGCCAGCAGTTTTCAGTCCATTCATATTGGGTAGCGGTAGACACCACTTTAGCCAAGTCCATGCCTTTCAGCCCTGGGAAACCGTCAATTGCTTGTCTAGCCTTGTCGATGTCAATATCTTCACCGGCGGCAATGCAGCCCCGTTGTGCGCCCTTATCCCGCAACAACCGGGTTAATTTACGGGTATCGATATCGGCAATGGCAACGACATGGTTATCTATTAGGTACTCTTGCAATGTCTTTTGACTGCGCCAGTTGCTGGCAACCAGAGGCAAATCCCGAATCACCAAACCGCTGGCAAATACCTTAGCGGATTCATCATCTTCGCTATTGGTGCCGACATTGCCGATATGGGGATACGTTAAGGTTACAATCTGTTGCGCGTAGGATGGGTCGCTCAAAACTTCCTGATAGCCCGTCATCGCCGTATTAAATACAACTTCCCCCGCGGAATAACCATCGACACCGATTGCCATCCCGTTAAAAACCGTCCCATCTTCTAAAACCAAAACCGCCGATTTAGCCAAATACGCCACCTTAAATATGCGAAACGGGATGGAACCCTGACGGCTTCACCCCGTTTTTCTAAATGAAATCTGCATGATTTTACTGGATTAGGCGGAATGGGTCATTAATTAATTTAAAAAAACAGTTGGTAATCTCCAGATTACGTCCGTCCATTTAATCTGTTACCAGAATAAAACAGGGTGGCTTATCCTTGTCTTTATTGAAGCTATAACCCATGTGGTTTCGCACATTGCCTTTAGCTTCATCCTCGTCATTTCTCAATTTTTCAACCGGCTATACCGGCCTTTGGATTCTTTCCGGATATCGAAGCCATTATGCCAATAATTTTCATGCCCATGCTTTCAAACCAGCAAAAATGGCGTACCGGCAACCAATTGATTAACACAGCGCATAACAAGGTATTCACTGTCCGTAAGGGTTCTTTGTAAAGAATCCTGAAATTGGTTTCAATTGCCGTCAAAACCAATTTTAATGCTAATTGTGGATTTCTTGACCTTATCGCCCGCCGTGCCAAATACCTTAATTGATAGGCTTCGGCCAATTTTGCCCAATCAGCAAAAACTTCCGGCGCTTTAGCCTCCAATTTTTGGCAAGCCCGTTTCCAACTGTTGAATTGATTTACAACATTGGCGGACAAACCGTTCTCATTTACCCGGTAATAAGTCAAGGGCTGTTGTATCCCTTCGAAAACCCATTCCGTTTGCGCAGCAATCCTTAACCAGCATTCGATATCTTCCGACTGTTTAAAGGTTTCATCAAAATACCAGTCCCTTATTTTGCCGTTACTGACGCCTTTAAAAGCAATATCGCCGAACACTTCTTTGCGGATCACCGGTGCAGAACCGTTGCCGACCGGATTCCTACAGAAAATATCTTCCATCCCGATTTGTTTCAGCTTTGGCGTTTGTTTAATCCCCATAGACTGCCCTTCATCATCGACGAAAATGGAAGGGCAATAACTGACACCTAATTTCGGGTTGGTTTCCAGATGCGCCACATGCAACTCCAGTTTTTCCGGCGCCCAAAAATCGTCGGCGTCTAACAGGGCGACATATTTGCCCTTCGCATGATGGATACCCGTATTGCGGGCGCCGGCAAGCCCAAGGTTCTTCTGATGCACAATACGTACCCTGGCATCGTTAAAGCTTTCGCAAATTTGAACACTGCTATCGGGCGATTGATCGTCCACTATAATCAACTCGAAATCCTTGAACGTTTGACCAAGGACAGATTCTATCGCCGTAACAACGTATTTTTCGACATTGTAGACGGGCATGACAACGGATACTGTGACCATATTAAATTAACCTGCTTTTTTAGAAATTTGCAAAAGAGTTGTGGTATAGCCGGAAGGGGCAAAATGCCAGCACAGCAATCCTATTCCAGTCGCCAGTGTGCGCCAGGGTGACTTTACAATAATTGTCCAATCCGATTTTAACGCGCGTACGATATAACCCAGGCCGACACGAGCCGGCTCGCCTTGACGTAAAGACCGCCTTGCCAAATATCGTAGGTAAATCGCTTGTGCGCCGAGAAAGTGACTTTCGATAAACTCCGGCGCGTATCGCTTGACCTTGTTAACGAGCATCAGCCAGCCTTGTTCCATTTTGTCTAAAGACGATGACAGGCTGCCGGTTTGGGTTCGATAATCCACCAACACTTCAGGAACACCGACAATCTGCCAGCAATTATTTAATGCGAGACGTAACAACCATTCCTGGTCTTCCGCATAATTCATCCCGGACTCAAAACCGCCCGTTTCCAGAAAGGCTTGTTTGCGGCACATAATATTAGAACTCGTACACAAATGGTTCTCCACCAACAAACCATACGCCGTCAGCGACCCGCTAGGCACATAAGAATATTGGTTCAGCGACCGTCCTGAAGGATCCGTAAACCGGACTTTAGAAAAACAAACGCCCAGCTTTGGGTTTTTTTTAAATTGCCCAACCTGTCGCCCTAATTTTTCGGGATGCCAGCTATCGTCCGCATCCAGAAAAGCGAGATATTCGCCAATGGCGTCCGATGCGCCAGTATTGCGGGCGTTCGACACCCCTTTGTTGGGCGTATGAATAACCCTTATCCTAGGTGACTTTGCCAAGCAATCCGCCAATTCGGCGCTACTGTCCGTAGATCCGTCATTAACGATAATAATTTCCCAATGCGGGTAAGCTTGTCGTATTACCGATTCAACCGTCCCAACCAACGTTTTCTCCGCATTAAAGCAAGGAATAATGACTGAAACGAGTTCATCTGAAGTTTTTTTCAATTCTTGATCCATGTTAAACCTTCTGTTCGATGAGCTGGAACGATTCGCTTTTACCCGAGAAAAACAAACAACCTGCTACATACAAAGGGATGAATAAAAAGTGGCTCGCCAATACTGCATAAGCGACCGTGTAAATATCGTAGCGGACGCCTAGTGAAATACTCAGCGCCAACAACACGGTAAACACCACGTTCCATCTGAAATCAATGCGGGGCTTGTTGATTGCCCTCA
>JBGAWU010000147.1:253-6300 GCA_044227425.1 Methyloglobulus sp. | reverse complement strand
ATTTTCAAATCCATCCGGATTTGGGTTAAATCTCAGGCCGCTTAGGAACGAACCCTATTTTATAAGGGTAACAATCGACAGGGAAAACGACATCGGCCAGCTTGTAAATAAAGATTTAAACGCAGTAGCTAATTTGGCAAACTTTGGAAGCGACGAATTCACCCAACTGAACTCGGCTTATTTGAATCCTATGTTGCCGGAAAGTAAGCGGTTTACGTTTCTGATGCCTATCGGCAACGCGAATGTGTTACACCAAAGCCTAACATTTTTGGCGAAATCGAGCCGTAATGAAAACCGCGCATTGCCCTATCCTCACGCTTGGGGGCTGTCTTCGGGGCCGTTGAAGTCGAAATTTGAAATGCCGTTGCTGGCTATTAACCTGATTAACAATGGTCAAACGCAGTTTTCCCTGGATACCGTTAAGCCGAACGACGTCAATAAAACGATTGTCGATGCCGAAAAATCAACAAGCATTGATGAAGACCAAATGACGGTGCATTATCTCGATAAAGGCGAAACGCTGAAATCCTTGGCGGAATATCATGGGGTAAGCGAAGAAAAATTGCGGGAAATCAATAAAATCAAGAAGAAACAAAGCATGCCCTTAGGCCAGCGTTTATTGATACCTATTCTTCCGACTTACGGAATTTCGTTAAAAAGTGTTAAGTCGTCTGTGCTTTATAAAACGCTTTAAACGATATTACCGATAGGCATTTCATTGAAATGCCTATGTTGTAGAGATAAGATTTGGAATAAAAAGAGGAGTTTTTTATTCTACGCGGTTTGAGGCCAAGCGAACTCTGGGATACCTTTAACCTGTGATTTTTCCATGTGAACATACTGCAATCCCATCAAAGTTCCACCGTCTGCCAAACGCTCCAGCCAGATTACCTTGATTTCGCCTTCAAGTTCCAGTCTCTTGAATTCAAAAACGGTTACAACGCCGGGTTCGACATAGATAGTCTCTGCCAAGCGTATCATGATGCCTTCAACAGATACGTTTACGGATGTAAACTCAAGATATTCACCGTTAAACAAAATATGACCGGGACCGGGCAAATTTTTACGGTAGGCTTTACGTTTATACAGCAAATCGTTGACGTCGTAAGAAACATTCTTGAATTCCAAGGCGAGCAGGATATGATCGTCTTGCATATCCACCCGGATAACCTCCACTTCGCCGGCTAAACGCATTTCAGGCAAGTAAAGGTCAATGATGGTTGACGCCAACAACGTGTTGAAAATATCTTTGATATCGTTTTTACCGACCTTGCTATTTAGTTGGGCAAGCACACCGGTAATGGATATGTTTTTTATGGTAATCGGCTGTTCTTCGCCGGCTAGATAAATCAAGCCGTGCGTAGTCAAGTTTTTGCGGTACGGTCTAAGCAGCATTGCGTTCATGGTAATCTCCTCTTGATATTAGCAACTATCGCATACTTTGACCCGTTTTTCTTCGCACAGTTGCTTATTAATTATAGTACTATAATCAACTATTTTTTTGTGATATACAACTGTTTTTTGAAAATTTCAATATTATTTTTAAATTAACTTTGTTAACTAAAACAATGTTTTATTTCCATATGGAGACGATATTCGTAAAGTCGTCAGTCCAGGTTTTAATGTCGAAATAGAGCGGTAATTTTTGCCAACTTCCCAACTGGCTTTGCCTTAACGGTTCCAAAGTTTCATCTTTTTTCGCCATAACGACCCAGTCTGTGGCGACTACCAAAGGGATTTCCTGTTGCGGCTTGAACTCCTGGATTAATGCCGCTAAGTGCAATTTTTCAGCATGGTCGGATAAAACTTTCTTAAGGGCTAGATGGCGGTTGGTGATGTGCAAGGCCAAAATGCCGTCCGGTTTAATCTTGTCGAAATACAGTTTAATGGCTTCCTGGGTCAATAAATGTGTCGGGATTGAGTCGGAACTGAATGCATCGACGATATACAAATCGAATTTATGGTCGGGTTCTTTTACCAAAGATAAGCGGGCGTCGCCCACAACCATCCTTATTTTCGGGTTGCACTGGCTTATGTAGGTAAAGTATTTAGGATTGCTGGCAATATCGACGACCAGGGGATCGAGTTCATAAAAAGCCCAGCTTTGATCGGGTTTGGTGTAGCAGGCTAAGGTTCCCGCGCCCAATCCGATGATGCCGATTTCCCAGTTTGTATCGGCCTTGTCGTACTCGGTGAAAAGCTGGCCAATAGGCCCTGGACGGCTAAAATACGTTAAGGGGGTTCGGGAGAATTCCGCAGTAAGCCGTTGCGCGCCGTGTTTTGTGGTGCCGTGATAGAATTCGCGGTATTTCTCCGGTTGGCCCTGTTCATTCGTGAGCACACTTTCACGTACCGATAACACACCGAAAAATGTACGTTTCTGATAAAGCGTGTTTGACAACAGGCCATGCAAACCGAAGGTAAAGAAGATAAGGATGCCGGTCAACAAGGCGAGCGTAATGGGCTTTTCCCTGAACGCATATGTCAACCCTGCCAACAGGATCAAGCCTACGCCGATGGTGTCAAGGTATTGGGGTAAATCATCGACACTGAAAAACACCACCAGGCCGGCAACCATCAGTACGGCTGGAAAAACCATTTGCTTGAGCCATTCTTTTTTATCGTCGCTGATGGAGGCTTTCAATCCTGGACGTAGCAAGAGGGCGGCAATAATCATCAAAGGATATTCATAGACCGCATTGAAAATAAACGGCGCTACGAAGGTGTTGAACATGCCGCCTAACATGCCTGCGAACGACATGATCAGATAATAGGTCGTCAGATGACGCGTATTCGGCCTTAGCCGGGCGAGTTCGCCGTGGCAAACCATCACGGCAAGGAAAAAGGCGGTTAAGTGGATGCCAAGATCGACCCAATAGGGCAACACTGCGGGATTAATAAACGAATAAGCCAGGAAAGGCAGCAGTACGACAGGTTGCGCTTTCACCATCCAGCCATGGACTTTGTCGTGCCAGCTGGAAAATACGATTACGAACGTAAGCAAGTACAGCGTCAACGGAATAATCCATAGCAGCGGTACCGAAGCGATATCCGTGCTGATAAAAGTAGTCAGTCCTAATAATAAGCTTGAAGGCACAAATGCCAGGGCTAGCCAATGCAGTTTGGTGGCAATGCTGAGACCTTCATCTTGCCCGGCGGATTCTTCCGACGGTTCTTTCGTTTGTTGGGCTTTCCATAAAGTCCACGCACATCCGGCAATCATTAAACACAATATGATGAAACCTACACTCCAATGCGATTTTTGGTTGCTGAGACCGATATTGGGTTCAATGACGAACGGATAGCTGAGCAAGGCAATCAAGCTGCCGGTATTGCTTGCGGCATACAGATAATAAGGATCATCACTGGTATGATGGCCGACGTTCGAGAACCATTTCTGTACCAGCGGCGCTGTGGTTGAAACCACAAAAAACGGCAAACCGATGGAAAGCGCCAATATGCCGATTAACCAAAACGTCGGGTTGCTTTCGGTCGGTGGCGAAACGGTTTCCGGCAAGCCGACCGGTAACGCCAGAAAACTAAGTAGAATAACGCCCAAATGCACAAAGATTTGTCGGTGATGGTTTATCCGGGTTGACAGATAATGGGCATAAAGGTAACCGAGAAACAGCACCATCTGATAAAACACCATGCAGGTATTCCATACCGCGGGCGAGCCGCCCAGCAAAGGCAGCAGGATTTTCCCGAACATCGGCTGCAACACAAACATCAACGCCGCACTGGTGAAGAGGGTGAAGGCAAATAACAAAATTTGAAGGATGTTACGGTCGGTTGTGGTATTAGCTGGCTGATTCATTCTTTTTATAATTCTGTTAAGCGTGGGTGATCATTTTTTAGACTCGGTATTTAACCGGCTAATGATAAACCATTTGTGAGTCTGCCGGGCATTTGTAAAATCGGTATCGGAAAAAAAGCGCAATAAAAAAGGCGGGTTGCCCGCCTTTTAGATAGAAAGGGAAATAATGCAAAGATTATAGCGAACCGAAAAATGCCGCCAGTGCTTTAATGTCTTCATCCGACAAGTTTCCGGCAATGGCTTGCATCGCCCCGTTTTGGCGCTCGCTGCTTTTGAAACGGGTCAACTGTAACGCAAGATATTCGGGATGCTGGCCTCCCAAGCGCGGAAATTGCCCGTTGCCTTCGCCGGACGAACCGTGACATCCCATACATATGGTTGCTTTACTTTTACCGAGATCAACCAATGCCGGATCCCCTCCCGCTTTTGCGGGTTGCTGTACGGTAAAATAGGCACCGTAATTGTTGATGTCTTCATCGCTCATAGTGGCTGTTTGCGCCTGCATGGCCGCATTGACCCTGCTTCCGGACTTGAACGCCTTCAATTGATTGACAGTGTAAACCGATTGTTGCGCGGCCAGACTGGGCGTTTGCGTATCCGTACTTTTGCCTTTGTCGCCGTGGCAACTAAAACAAACCGTCGCTTTTTGCTCAACTTGGGTTAATTCATTCGCCGATACCTGCATCGGCCAAATGCAGGCCAGGAATAACGGGTAAATAAACGCTTGCTTCAATAAGTGCATGGGTCACCTCATAAAGTTTAAGCACTATGCATGTAAGGGTTGATTATAATTGTCCTTAATATACAACCAAAAACGGCGAAGCCTAATCAAAAATTCATCCAAAAGCCATGATTGAAGGGGAAATGCCAACATTTGACCTGCCTATACCCACAATCGGTGTCGGTGGTGTACTTTTCAACCGGTATTGGCAAGTGCTGTTAATCAAACGTAATCAAGCGCCTGCGCAAGGATTGTGGTCGATACCGGGCGGCAGGCACGAGCCGGGCGAGACCCTGGCTGAAGCCTGTCGCCGGGAGTTTCAGGAAGAAACCAACATTGAAATCGAAGTAAAAAACATAATTGCCGTTGTGGAACGTCGGCTCGAAGGCTTTCATTACGTGATAATCGATTTTCTGGTGCAATTAATCGACGAAAACAACGCCATCCCTTTCGCCCGAAGCGATGTTTCCGATGCACAATGGGTCAATCTGGATGATTTAACGCGCTACGAACTGGTTGTGGGTTTGAAAGAAATCATCCTGCGTGCTTCCGAGTCCATCGTTCAGCATCGAAATGACGGTTTACAAACTGTAAATAAGACCGGTACAGATTTTATTTTGCCAGCTTCAACAAACCTGAATGGGCCGCCATGAAGTAAGGTAGAAATTTATTGCGGGACGAAGCAGGCAGAGCAACGTATTCGCCAGCAGCAACTAGCGATATACGTCCTCTGAACGGAAATTTTCCGAATCCTGACGGTAACAACCGGAGACCTACCAAGTTTTAGGCTGTTAGCCCAGAATTCCTTGAAATTTCAGCACAAGTCTAGCAAAGTCTGCTTAGGATATAAGGTCCGGATAGGTTGAAAAATGTTAATTACGTCGCACTTTTATAAAAAAGCTATCTAAAGAAAAATCATCCTGTGTTCAACATTTCTTCAACATCAAACGATTTAGATTATCCCGGTTCGGGCGTTGTCGTCCGCTGGTGGTTCTTGCGCGGGCTTGGCTTGGTCTATTTGGCGGCATTTTGGTCGATGGCGACGCAGATTGAAGGGTTGGTCGGTTCCGACGGGATTTTGCCGTTACAGGGGCAACTTGATCGAATCGGCTATTGGTACGGAGCGGAAAAGTACCGGCATTTCCCAACCCTTTTCTGGTTTGGGGCATCGAATATAGCATTAAAAACGGTTTGTTTTACAGGGATTGCGGCGTCATTGATGGTGATAGCCGACTTTTTACTGACACCGGCGCTGTGCGCCTGTTACCTATTATATCTTTCGATCACAACCGCCGGACAGGACTTTACCGGCTTCCAATGGGATGTGTTTTTGCTGGAAAGCGGATTTCTGGCGATATTCCTGACCGGAAACTCCAAAATCATCTATTTCGTTTACCGTTTGCTGGTCGCCCGCTTCATGTTTATGGGCGGGGTGGTGAAAATTGCCAGCGGTGATCCTGCTTGGGCCAATTTGACCGCGCTCAATTACCATTACTGGACGCAACCTTT
>JBGAWU010000147.1:0-243 GCA_044227425.1 Methyloglobulus sp. | reverse complement strand
ACCTTTGCCATCGCCCTTGGGTTATTACGCTTACTTTCTTCCCGAATGGTGGCAACATTTATGTACGGCGGGCGTATTGTTTATCGAATTGCTAGTCCCGTTCTGTGTTTTTATGCCGCGCCCGTTCCGGTTGTTTGCTGCGTGGTGCTTCATGGTGTTGCAACTCAGCATTATGTTGACCGGTAGTTATACATTTTTTAATGTGTTGACCTTGTTGTTATGCCTGTTCTTATTCGATGACTG
>JBGAWU010000146.1:0-6357 GCA_044227425.1 Methyloglobulus sp. | reverse complement strand
ATCATGAATTTACTATCGGGCCGGCCTTTTTGGTTGCCGTACCCGAACATTTTTTCGCGGGTTTTTATTTTCCGGATTTCGGTAAAGTTGCCACGGTTGAGTTTTGGGAAGCGGTTGTTACCATCTGGCTGGTCGGCAGTTTAGAGAGTTTATTAAGCGCCTCGGCGGTCGATAAGCTGGATCCTTATAAACGTGTTTCCAACTTGGACCGCGATTTAACGGCGGTCGGTTTCGGTAATATGATTTCAGGCATGATCGGCGGTTTACCGATGATTGCAGAAATCGTCCGTAGCTCAGCCAATATCAACAATGGTGCTAAAACGGCGTGGGCTAACTTTTTCCACGGCCTGTTTTTACTGATTTTTGTGGCCTTGTTTCCGAAGTTGATCCACGAGATCCCTCTGGCTTCGTTGGCGTCATTATTGGTTTATACCGGTTTTCGTTTGGCTTCGCCTAAAGAATTTGCCAAAACCATGGCGGTCGGTGTGGATAATTTTATTTTGTTTGTGGCGACGATTATCGGGATTTTGGCGACCGATTTGTTGGTCGGCGTATTGATAGGGATTGCCTTGAAACTGATAATGCATGTCGCCCGCGGCGTGAAAATAAAAAATCTATTCGCTATGGCTTTTCACGTCCGTAAGGATGAAGCGAATACCTACCATATTGCCATCAGCGGCGCGGCAGTTTTTTCCAACATTCTCGGTTTAAAGAGCATGTTGGGCGATTTGCCTGAAAAAAGTTCGATTTCATTCGATTTGAGCGAAGCGGAATTGATCGACCATACGGTGATGGAGTTTATCCATGATTTCAGTAATGAATACAGCCACAATGGTGGAAACTGCGCGATTATCGGCTTGCATAACCACAAGTCAAACTCAGATCACCCGCTCGCCACGCAAAGGAAAAAAGTGTACACACAGGACGTTTAGCTTATGATGTCCGGTTTTTAATTCTGAAGAAATGGTTTAATGGCTATAAAAACTGATTTTAATGGCGTATTTGCTAAATCGCGGTTTAGCATCGTACTTCTGTTTTTGTTAATCAACTTAGTCACTTTTGCGGGGCTGAGGCTGGCGTTGTTGATTAAGCAATTTGCCGACATCGACACGCCGTTTTATCAGGTTGTTATCGCTTTTTTCTATGGGGTCATCAATGATTTGGCTTATTTCAGTTATTTGCTGATCCCTTTTGTCTTGTACTTGTTGGTCGTCCCAAACCGGATTTACCGGAGTAAGCTGCACCAGATTATCAGTTTCGTAAATTTTCTTCATTTTCCTCTATCTACTGTTTTTTACTGAACTGTCGGAATGGACGTTTTGGGACGAATTCGGCGTCCGCTTTAATTTTATTGCGGTTGACTATCTCATTTATACCCATGAGGTGGTTAATAACATCATCGAGTCTTATCCTTTGGGTTGGTTGTTATCCGCGGTGTTAGTGGTGACTGCCGTTTGTTTTTTCTTGGTCAGGAAGGCGCTTGCGCAAACGTTTTCGGCCTACGAGCCTTTCCTTCACCGCTTGAAAATAGCGTCCGTATTGCTGGTTTTGCCCGTCATCAGTTTTTTTACGATTCCGCCGTCCTGGTATCAGTTTTCCAATAATACCTATGTTAACGAACTGGCCGCGAACGGCCCCTACCAGTTTTTTTCAGCTTTCCGCAACAATGAACTGGATTACCGCCATTTTTATAAATTGGGCGACGATCAGCAGTTGACCCAGTTAATTAAAAAATTAGTGGCGCCGGAAAACGCTGCGCAAGTAAGCGCCACTGATTCGCTGTACGACATCAAGCGTCATGTCAGCTCAACGGGGCAAGAAAAACGCCGGAATGTCATCATGATTATGGTGGAAAGCCTGAGCGCCGATTTCACCAAGACCTTTGGCGGTAAAGAGGATATCACGCCTTTCATGGACCAATGGTTTAACGAAGGCTTGTTGTTTACCAATTTTTATGCGGTCGGTACACGGACGGTCAGAGGGCTTGAAGCCTTGACCTTATCGATTCCCCCGACGCCAGGGCAGTCTATTGTTAAACGCCCTGACAATCAAAACCTGTTTACCCTGGGTTATGTGCTCCAGCAGCGCGGGTACGACACTGTGTTTTTATACGGTGGGCGCGGGTTTTTCGACAATATGAATGCTTTTTACTCCGGTAACGGTTACCGGATCGTCGATCAAACCGATTTTACCAAGGAAGAAAATACCTTTGAAAATGCGTGGGGGGTATCGGACGACATTATATTTAACCGGGCGATCAAAGAAGCCGACCGTGATTATGAAGGGGATAAGCCGTTTTTATTCCAGATCATGACCACCAGCAATCACCGTCCTTACACGTATCCCGAAGGCAAGATCGATATCCCGTCAGGCTCGGGAAGGTCGGGCGGCGTCAAATATACCGATTATGCAATAGGGCAGTTCATCCAACAGGCGAAAGCCAAACCCTGGTTTAACGACACGGTCATTGTCATGGTGGCGGACCATTGTGCCGGCAGTGCGCACCGGACAGAGTTGCCCGTTGATAAATATCATATCCCTTTGTTTATCTACGCGCCTAACCATGTCAAACCGGCCAGGAACAATACGTTATCCAGCCAAATCGATGTTGCCCCGACAATTTTGGCCCTGCTGGACATCAGCTATGAAAGCCAGTTTTACGGACGTAATATCTTACAGATGAAAAAGGAAGAGGGTAGGGCGCTAATAAGCAACTACCAACGCTTAGGTTTATACAAGGATAATAAATTGGCTTATTTATCGCCACAGCAACGGGCAGATGCTTTCCAAGATCCTTTAGGTGCGCATAAACCGCTTGAAGGCGATGAAAAGCAGGCGTTGATTTTAGAAAATATGGCGTACTATCAATCCGCAGATTATATCTGGACACATCGGCTTAGCCGCCATTAGTGTTTTTTAAACGCTGACGTTTATGAATAAACAGAATAAAAAATAGTTATTTCGACGCTAACCCTTTAACGTTACGTTGTGCCAAATCGTCTATGACTGCAGACAACGACCCCATTTTTTGAATCTCATCGTTAAAGCTTGACCGGTACGTTGTCACAGACTTACACCGTCAATCATAATGTCGTAGACTTTCCACTCGCCGTTGTCCAGAAACATCCGGTAATCCACCTCAACAGGCTGGATTCTCGGCTGCAAGACTCGGGTTTTCACCATGACTTTGGTGGTCTCGTTGCCCATCTGAAATGGCAGGAAACTGATTGTCCAATTGTTGTACTCAACAAATGTCCTTGCATAAGCCCGGACGATTAAAGTTTGGAATTCATGGGTAAAGCGCTGCTGGTCGGCGGCTGAAGCGCTATTCCAATGTTTACCCAACACCAGTGGGGCGATGCGGTTGAAATCAGTATGCGGTTCTATCAAATCGTTAACGAATTGGCTAACGTGGGCGAAATTTTGGGTAAACGATTTATCCTGCAGCTTTTTTTGTAAGGTCCCCGAGATATTCGCGATGATTTGTTGCGGGAGTTGTAAATTGGCAGCGTTTATTTCGGCGATAGGCGTCAACGCCAGAAGGATTGTAAAAAAAACAGACATTACATTCAGTTTAATTTGCTTGTTCATAGCCGTTATCCAGTTTAAAGGGTTGCCTGTTAAGGCTTTCAAGATGAAATAGTTTTATCCCGATAATGGGATATTAGTCCGGTGCTTTACCTGATGGTTCAATGCGTTCCTCCGGTGAACTATTTTTCGCTATAACCGCAGCCCGATTATTATTGGTTATGTCCGCAATGAAAGCACTTCTTACGACTTTATCTAATAAAACCTGTATCAAGGAAGTGTCGATAAACAGGCGTGCAGGTCATTGCATCAGGCGAAAATAATCCGGGCTGGTATCGATGGTGACATGATCGACATTGTTAACCAACTTTAAATCGGCGATTCCGGGTTTAAATGCAGTTAACAATGATTTTGTGCTTTCAAAAGGAATAACTTGGTCTGCTTCGGTAGCGAGTACAGTGGTAGGGACTGCAATTTTGGAGGCGTATTTCCATGATTCGAACCGGTCCTGCAGTATCAACTCAACGGGAATCAGGGGAAACCTGTGTTTCGCAACGTTGAGGATACTGTCATAGGGCGTAACCAGCACCAGCTTATTGCTTTCATTTTCCGCGGCAAGACGAATGGCAATACCGCTCCCCAGGCTTCTGCCGATGACCAGGATATGGCTATGTTTCGAGCGGACAATTTCATAGAGCTTTTGCGCATCGGAGGTTAAGGCGTTTTCCGTGGGTTCTCCTAAGCTTCCGCCATAACCCCTGTAATGTAGCATGTAGATAGCATAATCCGGGAAGGCGTTTTTGTATCGCGGCATAATTAGCGAAACATCTTCGGCGTTTCCCGGAAAGTAAATGAGCGCTTTTCCATTGCCGGTTTCACGCACGGATACCTTAATAGCTGTATTTTCATTACTGAAGGTAATGATCTCGGAAGGAAGATCCTGTCTAAAGCTTTTGGGGTGGTAGATAAGGGCGCGTTGGAAATAAAACAGGCCAAGACAGGCGGACAGATAAGCAATGCCTGCTGTTATAAGCCCGTACCTGACCATTTTTTTCATAAACAACCCGATTACAAGTAGATAACCTTGGCAAGTTGTTACTATCCCAGTACTGTCCGCTCAAGCAGCCAGTAGCCGCCGGCTAAACACGTCAATACCGAGCCGACAGGCACTAAATAACGGCTGATGATTTCTTGGTTGTGCAAACGCCAGATAAGCGGCAAAACGACGGCAGCGACGGCGATTTGTCCCAATTCCACGCCCAGGTTGAAGGACAGCAAGGGGACGAGGATGCCGGTTTCGATGGACGAAATCCCCATTTCCCTGAGTACGCCCGCAAAGCCAAAGCCGTGGATCAGGCCAAAGAAAAATGTTAAAAAACAACGTTGTTTGGTTGTTACACGATCTTTTCTAATGATATTTTCCAAACCGACATAAACGATGGTGGCGGCAATCAACGGTTCGACGATGCTGCTTGGAATATCGACAATATTCATTCCCGCTAGGGCCAGCGTTATCGAATGGGCGATGGTAAAAAAAGTGATGATCTTGATAGCCGGCCAAAAGCTACGGGTAACAACGAGCAGTGAGAATAAAAACAGTAAATGATCGTAGCCGGTCAGAATATGCTCGATGCCCAATTTGAGGAAATCGAGGAAGGTCGAGGTGGACTGGTGTTCGGGTGGCGCAGCGGTTGATGTTGGGTTATTAAGGTTAACTTCAAGGATGCTGTCTTTCTGGTTCAGCAGTTTTTTGCCAATTTCTTTTCCGGTACTGTCTTTGATGGTGACATATTGTTTATGGTCAGCGGGAAATTTGGCTAGTATTTTTGATTCGATACTGAGCGTATTTAAGGGTTTTTCCGAGAATTTTAATACGATATGGGCATTGTTTTGGTTATCGAAGATGACTGTGCTGTCTCTTGTTGATTTGACTTCCTTGCCGTCAACCACAACTTTTAATTCGTTAGTGACATAGTTTGCAACACGCGGCGTAGCCAAAGATAATTCATTATCGGAAACTTCGGCATCACCGTCGATATCCATAATGACGAATGCTTCGATATCTTGCAGCGAAAATGTGTATTTTATTTCCAGTCCGTCCGATTTGACGGTCAAATCCGCAGAGCTTAGGCCGGGCGGATGGGCAAATCCGATGTGCAATTGTATGAATAGGAAAATAAAGCCAATTACTCTGATAGCCATATCGCATTCTTCCTTTTAAAGCCTTTCAACAGTGGATAAAGGTTCGTTTACGGATTTTTTTGTCTACGGACAAAACGGAAGGCCACAAAGCCGACCAATGCAAGTCCGATGGTTACGGTGGCGATAATCGAGATACGGGTCATTATCGGCTTTCCATCCGGGTTTACCCCGACGTGCAAAGGAATTCTCAATTTATCCTCTTCCGAAACGGCGTCCTCACCGCCCATGATCAGATACATGGCATAGTAGCCATTTTTATCGAGCAAGGCCTGCGCTTCAACAACACCTTTCGAATACAATTTTGCCGGAACCTCGGAAAGGGTCCGGACATCCTTGAAATTTTCCGTTTTGGTCTCATCGCCGCCAGCGAATTCCTGTTCAACAACACGGATAGCGATAGGGGTTTCCCGCAATTCGGCGCCGACCAAATCGGCGGTAAAAAATGCTTTGCCGGTCATCGGGATGTCTTTGCAATACGAACGGAACAATTGTTTTTTATCGCTGATTTTAGTGTTTTCGCCCGTTGGTTGAATATAAGCGCTGAAATAAACGGCGAAAAAATCGGTCGCCACCAAACAGCCGACTGTTGCCTTTGTCATTTGTTGTGACGGGTTATCGTTGTAGCCT
>JBGAWU010000145.1:0-6381 GCA_044227425.1 Methyloglobulus sp. | reverse complement strand
GAAGTTCGTCCAATTGAAAGCTGTTTTGCGGGATGTCAGCCGGAATCGATAAGTTGGCATCCACCGGAATCAGGTAGTTTTTGCCTTGAAACTGAACGCCGTGACCCGCGAAATACACCACACGCAAGAGACTTTTCGCCGCTTTATGGTGGAAAAAATCGAAGAAATGCTGCACCATGGCCTGCTGGTCGAGATTGGTGTAATAATCCACGGTAAAGCCCAAGCTTGCCAGTTTATTCGCCACGGACAAGGCATCGTTTTCCGGGTTTTTAAGCTTCTCCGTCAAATAATCGCTGTTGCCAATGACTAACGCGACACGGTGCGCCATTGTGGGAAGGGATGAAGGCAATCCTGGTTTTTTTGTCCTAGCCGATTGACTAGGGCTAATAACCAAAAAAAACACCAGCAAAATCCGCGTTATGGCTAATAACGTTGGCTGTAAATTGTTGGAGTTATCAGCGATCAAGCGGTATCTCCTCAAGTATTTGTGCCGATTCGACAATGGAAGAAGTCCTTACCTGTTTTTCCGCAGCTTCCAAATTCCCGTTCGGGACTTTGATAAAGTAATTGCCCAACTGCCCCGGCCCCCCGACGATGGAACCGCTTATTTTTACCAGCAACAAGCGGATTTCTTCTTCCGTGGCAGTGGGTTTAAAGGTAATTTGCAGGACAGGCCCCTGGGTGATAGCTTTTTCCCCGACCGAGCGCCATTCTACGGAATTGGAGCCAGACACTTCCCGCATCGCTGGATTCAATAAAAGCACCCCAATCACACCCGCTTGGGCAATCAATAGTGTGGCTGTTACAGCCCATGCCGGTGTAATGGAATAATGGCTTAAGGTTTCCTGCAAGCGATGTGAAAATGCCTGAAGCGATGCAAGAAAGGTCATCTTTTTGGATGCATTTGTCTCGGCGTGTAGACGGATCATGAATTGCGCCAGACCTTCATCCTGGGCGAATATAGGCAGTTCTTCACGCAGGTTCTCTCGCAAAGCATGTTCAATTTGTACTTCAGCACGGGCTTCAGGATGCGCCGCAATGTACTTTGTCATCCAATCACGTTCGGTTTCGCCCAACCGACCATTGACGTATAGGAACAACCACTGATGGAACTGTTGTTTTTGTTGATTTTCATGCATGCCCTATTCCTCCAAATAAGCGTCGCTTTATGCAGTCCTTGATTCGCAGCCGTGCATAATGCAGCCTGGTCTTGACCGTATTGTCGGGGCAGCCAAGAATTTGCGCGATTTCATTGATGTCCTGGTCTTCAACATAGGCGAGATGCAAAACCTCACGGTGTGCATCGGATAATTTTCCATGTGCAGACAAACTTTCAAGGCAGAATTTAATCCCTTGCTGGATTTGTTCTTCCTGGATGACATCGGTCACCGGCAGCTCTTGGGACATGAGGGTTTCTTCAATCTCTTCTAATGGATCATGGTCTTTCCTGAGTTTACGAAGACAGTCTAACGCTTTATGCCGGGCAATACCCAACAGCCAAGTCTTAAATAAGGAATCGCCACGGAATCGCTCCGGATGTTTCCAGACTTCAAGAAAGCTGTCTTGAATGATTTCTTCAATCAAACTTGCGTCTTTCGTCATAACCTTCCAAATATAGTTACGGACTGACCGGCTGAATTCGAGATACAAGGCTTCCATTGCGCGTTCGCCTACCGTCCTGGCGCTTTTATTGGCAATTTTGTCCAATAAACTACGTATCTCCTCTTCAGATAGTTCCATCATCCTCGCCTTAAGTTAGTCGTATCAACCCGGTTTTCGGTTCAAACATTACTTATCAAAAAAACAATCTGATTTCAATGATATTTTACATATAGCAAGAGGTTTTTATTGGAAATAAATTTTGAACCGGTTTTGAAATCGTTTCGACTCAATAATCGATGGAAGCAATATTAGCCATCTTAATTTATTCGTTGCTTGTCCCGATTACGGTAGGGAGAAGCGCGGTATTAATCGGCCAGACTAAATAATTTCATATTTATGCTCGGTCATATTTAAAGATTAATTTTATGGAGAAATTACAATGAATAGCAATGTCAAACAACACTCAATCAGCCATATTAATTTAGCCGCAATGGGTTTGCTGGCACTGATGGCGGCTTCGATAGCCAAGGCGACACCGGTTATTACTTATCCCTACAATGGCGCGGTATTGACAGGCTTGGATCGTATTCTTGGGTACGACACGGTTACTACGACGAATGATGTAAAAGTAGCCCTATTAAGCATGGATGGCGACGCAGCATGGAATGGTATTGATCGTTGGATCCCTACGCCTGGGCCTTGGTTAGGGACATTTCTTAATAGTGACAAGACCTGGACGGCTCCAGGTGGTTGGGTATTACCCAAGCTTTCAAACGGCAATTATCGAATCTATGCGGTTTCCACGGACAAAAGGACAGGCAAATGGTCAAGCCAAGTTTCTGTATATTTCACTATTAAGAGATAGTTGGCGAAGAATTCTCTTTACGGATTTTTATCAACATTATTTTAGGAGATCTAAGATGAAATCACTTATCAAAAAATTTTTTCTAATAACGCTGGTTACCGTTTTCGGTTTTAATGCGAACGCGGCTGTGCCGGGAGATGCCTATATTGCATGGGCTAGTAATGAGGCAGACTCAGCATCTACAATTCCCGGCAACGAGGTGGGGTCGCCCAATTTAACCTTTACCGGCATTAGCGACTTCCCTTATGTGTGGGTAAGATATTTTAACCCGAAGATTTTTTACTCAGGTTTACTCGATTTGTTAAATTCGTCTGTTCCCGGTACCCCAGCCACAGAGTTGCTTACTCCGGAAGATCTTGCGAATGCCGACATTATCGCATTTGAGGGTAATGGTGGCGCTGGCGCAACAGGGGGCGGGGGTTGGGAAAGCAGTACCTGGTTTTTCAAAGGCTTAAAACGTGCCTATGCTGAGACATTCAATGAACTAACCGGCAAAGGTACCATCCTCGGGGGGCGGCGTGCCAAATTTCTGACCGGAAGCATACCCTGCGATCAATATGTGGCTTATTTTGGCATAACGGGGCCAACATGCGCGGATGCGGGAGGCTTCAGTGTGGGCGTTATTTCTTGGATCCTGATTGACGTTCCCAATGATATTAATGTTCATGACAAAAATTTCAGTGTTTGGGTAAGTGGGGCTGGGCTTGGCGTTGAAGGGACACCAGATCCCGATGCTATTGGCATATTATCCCACTAGCAGCGGATATATTCCGTTAGAAATAATAACTATGCCTTCTGTGTAAAAATTTATTGATCCGGACTTTAAATATCTGATCCGTTCGTGCTGGGTATATTGAAGCACATGCCGCCTTTCGACGGGATCATGGCGAACGAGAATTAAGACTTCACAAGGCCGTATCTATAGTAAGTTCAAAAACCGTAGATTCAGTTAACCTTAAACAAATTTACGATTATATATAAGGAGTTAACTTATGAATACCAAAACACAATTTTGTTTAACTATATTAATGGCTTTAGCCCTGTCAGGATTTACTCGTGCCGATGCGCTAATCGACGATTTTTCGACAGGCCCAGTAAGAATCGATCTTAGTAGAGCTGGAACGGCAAGTTCGACTGTCCAATCGGGAACAATGATAGGTGGTAGTCGTACTACTTGGCTCGGTATCGTTGCAAATCCGTTTTTAGTAAAAAACATGGCAAAAATTCAGCCGGGTTATTTTGTCAACAGCACGGGTTTTAAGACGGGTTTCCGCACTGAATTAGTTTATGGCAAGGGCAATCCGCTTAATCTTAACTTGCTCAGTGCGTGTGGCGAAATCCCATGTGGGCGAATCCGTGTTCATTTTGCTGGCAATGACCTCAGCCTCAATTTCAATATTCAGATTGCTACGGTTGGTGGCTCATATAGCCAAGCTGGGTATAACGTACCGCCTCACCTTGGCCCTTTCGTGCTGGACTTTCCTCCTTTTAGCGAGTGGCTAGTCGGAGGTGCGGCGTTGGACGACATCGACAGCATTGTACTAATATTTCAGTCCGACAGCCCTATTGGTGGCAATGATTTTGCCATTACAAAAATTGAAGTTGTGCCTTAACCATCGTACATGTCGTGCCATATTGTCCCGACAGTTCGTAGATGTGCCAAGGAACGAGACACGTCGTTCGCGTGTGATTTTTTCCTCGACTGTCTTTAAAGTGTAATTCATTTTAATTTTTAGGAGATTGATCATGGATAAGCAAATTTCTAAATCATCAGTTAAAAGTCACAATAATGTCTTCTATTTTATCGGCTTGCTTGTGTTCATCATGCTATCGGGAATGGTCAATTTAGGCGGCATTTTAAATGCCGATAACACAACAATCAGTGTATGAATTATTCATATGAACCCATAAAATCGTCAAAAAGCTTATTACGCTGGTGATAATCTGACTGTTACTTTTTTACTTACGTGAGGCGTAGCATGATAGTCCCGTCTCACGTAAGGTCATTAATCACATATCCGCCCATATTAAACACAGCAAAAATCGAATCACTACCTCTCCACACAACCCACCAAAGTATTAAGTTGCCTTTGTTTTTGCAACTAAATTTTTCTAAACGCTTTAACCCTCGCTTTTTATCCCTCGAAATAAATGGCGAATTAACTTTATAGGCTTTTTTCTTATACAAAAATTTTGAACCTATTTCAAAATAGCTTCGACTCAATGATCGATGATGAGTGAATAACAAATCATCCCTTTGATTTAGGTGTATTTTGGATTACATAAAACCTAATCATAAGGCTCAATTTCCGGTTTAACTGCCCGGATTTCAATTTACATTATTTCTTTGTGGCGAGCGGATAAAACTATCGATTGGCTTGCTGCAGGGTAAGGAGCTTTATTATGAAAGAAAATATGAAAGAAATGCTAGTTAAAAGCTTGATGCTTATCTGTCTGTCAATAGGTTTTGAATCAGTGTCTGCAGGTGAATATAGGGATCCACCTTTGCCACCTGTAGGCGGCGTAGCAATGCCGCCCACCGTGATTAGAGGTATGCATGGTTGCGATGAAGGACACGTTATGACAGGCGTACGGCTTGATCGAAACGCATTTCTATGCGCGCCTGTGTTTTTAGGTGGAAATCAAGATGATGCAAAGCGTAGAATTGTAACTCCAGGTATCCTGGTATCTCTCAAGGGCGCTGATGTTCAAGCCTGCCCTGTTGGTATGGTGATGAAAGGGTATCGCGGCGATAATAATTTGTTACTTTGCGAAACTGCCGCTGTTGGTGAAATCTTTCCTGATTTTCCGCCAGGCACTGTGAGAGGAAATATGCATGCATGTCCTATAAATACAGTTATGGTAGGCTTAAATAAAGATACCAATGTACTTGCTTGTGGTAATTTAGGCTGGTTTTAAGAGCCTAAACTGCAACATTAGAGTTAAACACGCAATGTTGTCCTAAAAGTTACATTCGTTATGTTCGTTTTAATCTTAGAAGCTGTTTGGTTAAAAATCCATCGCCGATACGTGGCGCAAAGGAGGCCAAAGTTGCCCGTCATGCCGTCAGGGAATGACGGCATCCAGGCAGCATGGATGCCGTCCTTGGCTTCTGGATTCCGGCAATCCATGCCGGAATGACGTGGACTGGAAAATAGGAAATTAATATCAACATATTGATATTTTTATATTTTTTTTGTATTACATCATCAGGGCTTGGCAAAATACATCTAATTTTTTAACCAAACAGCTTCTTACTTTTGCTTTACAACTTACGTGAGGCGGGGTAGGTAAACCCCGTCTCATTGATAAAATGTGTCAATTGTTTCGTTTTTCTCAATTTTCAATAATCTTGAGCGTTACCACCGAACAAGCTGGTAGTGGCTAAACATTAACTGATAAGCTTGAATTATAGGTAACGACAAACCAATGGATAATGCCGTCATGCCACGCTGCACACTTGGAGAACGAGAGCGTTTTGCGCACCATGCGCCCGACCCGCTGGCGCAAAGTGTTGTTCCATCTCTCCATGTGCGCGGTTTCGCCGGTCTCTTTGCCGACGCTCTGGTGGCACCCTCCGGAAAAGACGCTGGCGTAGGCCTTCCAAAAGTCGCTGAAGGTGCGGCAGCCACGGTAGCCCTTGGGTATTCTGCCCCAAAGCACCCGGCAGGCCGCCTCGCTCCGGTCGCCGTTGACGAAAGCCACGACCTGCCGAGTCCTCCGGCACAACGCCGTCCACGTCCACACCTTGTTGCCCCGTTTCCCTACGTAGCCGCACACCTCGTCAAGCTCAAGCACGTCATCCGCCCTTGCGGGGAGGAGTCCGTCCGCCACCCCCGGCAGCCGCCGGAGTTTTTTTTAACCACGCTGTCACGGTGGGGCGTGACATGCCGAATGTGCGCGAAATCCCGCGC
>JBGAWU010000144.1:0-6389 GCA_044227425.1 Methyloglobulus sp. | reverse complement strand
GTACTGGATTTGGAAGCAACTAAAGGGCATGTCGAATTATTGGGCGGGATAACTGCAACGGATGGCAGCGCCAGGATCGATGTGGCGGATTTCAACGACAGCGTATCCGCGACTAAAGACAGCCAAAAAATAGGGTTCGATACCTTGGCGAATGCGCTGATGGACGCGAAAATTTCCAAGGAGATTTATATCCGCTCGCGTACAGCCGATATCGTCAAACATTCGGCCAATGAAAAGGACGAAAACAATAAGGTTATTACAGACAGTTTCGGCAACACCATCCAGGCTATCAAGGCCGATAAGATAACGTTGGTGTCTGACCAGGGCGATGTGCGCATTTCCGGGGCGCTCAATACGGATAAGGCCGGTAGCGGCGGTTCGATTAAATTACTTGCTGACGATAATATCATCCTGAAAAGCGGGGCGATGCTAAGCGCTAAAGGCACAACTAACGGCGCTGAAGGTGGGAAGGTATTGCTCGCAGCAACCGACGTCGATAACAAGGATGGCGGCGGTATCGATGTCAGGGCTGGTTCAACTATCGATGTAAGTGGTGGCGCAGGCGGTAAGGGTGGCGAAGTTGTGTTGCGGGCGTTGCGGGTTGATAGCAACGGTGATGGCAAAGATGACAGTGTTAACATTAAACCGATAGCCGGAACCGTCAACGGCTTTAGCGGGTTCTACGCCGACGGTGTTAAGAAATACGATAACCAGGCAATCGATGGGCAAAATGCTGTGGATGGTCAAATCGATGCGAAGGTAATCGCAACAATCAAGGGCGATACGGAAGCTTTTATGGCAACAGGCAATATTGTCGCAGTCAGTAATGCGCTCGGCAAAGGGATCAAGTTGCGCCCTGGAATTGAAATCGACTATAAAGGCGACTTAAAACTGACGGAAGCATGGGATTTTATTACATGGGGCAATACTGTTAAGTATCAATTCCCAGGTTCAACATTATTCCCAATCGGAGTGGAAGACCAAAGGACGTATTTACCGGGAGTGTTAAATATAAATGTCAGCGGGGATTTTAGGCTGGAGAAAGCTATCTCGGACGGTTTTACTTTTAACCAATTCCCTTTTGACCAAAAACAAAAAGATTCATTACAAACGAATGACTCTTGGTCATACCAGTTAGCGGCAGGCGCTGATTTAGCCAGCGCGGATAAATCGGCAGTAGTAGGGCAAAGCGCTTCCGGCTTAGCGAAGAGCATGATTGTTGCGGAGAATCCCAATGAAGTCTTATTCGATTTTAATAACGGAATGAATATCCATAGTACTGTCATTCGGACTGGCACTGGCGATATTGAACTTTCATCCGCGGGTGACATCGTGTTTGAAAGTACTATAGCCGGTAAAGGTGTTTCGGTTTATGTCGCCGGCAAAGCCGATAAAGCCAACCCTTATGGAACTAACGGGCCGCAGGAAATCAATTCGGGCACCAATAAGATTGTAGGCGATTTTCCAATTCAAGGGGGAAATTTAGAAATTCATGCGGGAAATAATATTAAGGGTGCACTCAACCAGGATCCTTATAATTCATCGGGCTGGTTGCTTCGGAAAGGCAGCGGACTGGATCCAGAAGGTCTATTAACGGCGACTTCCTGGGGCATAGTTTTCGGAAGTTTTAAGCAAAATATCGGTTCGTTCGGCGGCGGTAAAGTCGATATTTCCGCAGGCGGCAATATCAGCGACCTCGCTGTAGCAATGCCAACCACCGGCAAACAGATGGGCGAGCTTAACGTACCGGGCGATCCAAGCCTTGGCGTCAAAACCAATCAGTTACAGATAAGCGGCGGCGGTCAATTGCAGGTTAACGCAGGCGGGGATATTGCAGGCGGCGTTTTCTACTTGGGGCAAGGTAAAGGCGTCATCAATGCCGCAGGGGCCGTAACGGGAAGCACAAGCATCGACCCCGACCCTGAAAACACTGACAATACGGTTGCGGATTTAAGGAAAGGCCCCCAATTATTAATGGGGGCTGCCGATTTAACGGTGAACGCGAACAAAGGTCTTGATATTTCGGCAGTGTCTGATCCTATGGTGGTAGACAGTAACGGCGACTCGCATTTTTTCAGTTACGGGCAAAACAGCAAGCTTCACTTTAGTTCTTTGTCGGGTGATGTTCGATTGGGTACCGATACCAGCGTCATAGGCAATTCGGGAGCGAATGCTGAAAATGCTGCGATTAAGATTTATCCGGGGTCATTGGACGTTGCGTCTTTTACCGGCAATATCTTGTTGGATGGGACTAGCAGCCCAATCATTCTTTTCCCTTCGTCTAAGGGCGATTTGAATTTATTCGCAAGTGAAAATATATCCAGGGTCGTTGATGATAGTGTAGTCCAAGGTTTCGGCATGTCCGACCTAAACGCTGCATTGCTGCCAAGTGCTGTAAATCCGGTAGGTATCAGTACTATTGCAGGCACGACACAAGATCAGAATATCCTAGGGTTATTACAAACGTTCCAGAATATCCCGCAATCTCATGCCTTAACGCCTATCCATAGGAATGACGGTACGCCGGTAAGGATTGTCACCCAGAATGGGGACATTAAAGGGTTAACCTTAAACCTGCCTAAAAAAGCCATCATCCAAAGCGGAAGGGATTTGCTAAATAACAATATCGACATCCAGCACGCGAATAACAACAACGATGCGTCAATCATCAGTGCGAAACGCGATATCCGCTACCCGATCCAGCGCAATCCTGAGAATGGGACATTAGTGATAGCCAATATTGATATGCGCGTAGCCGGTCCGGGTGATGTCTTATTGAAATCGGGGCGGAATATCGACTTCGGCTTGTCGAATGGTTTAACCACGATAGGCAATGAGTTTAACCCGAATCTCGGTAAATCCGGCGCTGGATTGGTCGTGCTTACCGGTTTAAACGGCGCTGAACCGAATTATCTGGGATTTGAAGGCCTCAATTCGGATGTCTTGAAATACGCCGATAATTTCAACAAAGTGCAGCAATTGATTCTGGATTTCATGAAACAGCGCACCGGCAATACGTTGTTGACGGCAAAAAAAGCCAATGAAGATTTTAAAAAACTTGACCCCAGCCAAACGGCTTCCTTAGCACCGCAATTGCAAAAGCTGGAAAGTTCCCGCTACACGGATTTGATTGCGAAAATGAAAGCGGTGATGGTTGGGTTTATCCGGCAGCGCAGTCAAGTCGATGCGCAGTTGACTGATGGGCAGGCGCTGGATGCCTTTAAAGCGATCAAAAATCCGGACGAGTATTTAACTATCCAACCGAAACTCAACCAATTGGCAAACCGGATTTTGTTTAGCGAATTGAAACAAACCGCATCAGCATCGGCGACAGATAAAACGCTGGGCAACGTGCGGGGTTTCGATGCCATTAAGGCGCTTTATACCGATAAACACCAGTGGAACGGAAGTTTGAATTTGTTTTTCAGCCAATTGCAAACCAAACGCGGCGGCGGTATCGACTTGCTCGCGCCTGGCGGTGAAATCAACGTCGGTCTTCCGGTCGGTAATGCCGGGGTTGCCAAGACAGCGGATACATTAGGGATTTCGGTACAAGAGAAAGGGAGTTTTAATGCCTTGCTCAGGGATGATTTTAGTGTAAATCAATCCCGCGTGTTTACCTTGGGTGGTGGTGACGTGCTGGTTTGGTCGTCGCTCGGCGATATCGACGCGGGTCGCGGTGCCAAATCGTCGTTGGCCGCGCCAAATCCGGTCTTTACTGTAGATCAAAATGGCAATGTGGTGATAAACACACCGCCCCCTGTTTCCGGTAGCGGTATACGTACTTCCGCACCAGCCCAGGGCGGTAAGGCGGGCGACGTTACCTTGTCTGCGCCGGGCGGTGTCGTCAATGCGTCCGAAGCGGGTATTGCGGGTAACAACGTCACCATATCCGCAACTGCGGTATTGGGTGCGGGCAACATTGCAATCGGCGGCGTCGGTACTGGCGTTCCTACTACCTCGAATGTCAGTGTTGCCGCAGGCTTAACCGGCGTCAGCAATTTAACGGCGAATGTCAGCCAGGTCGCGCAAGCGGCAGCCGATTTAGGCAAAGAAACTAAGGATAACGTCAGCAAGAGCCATCAGCTTGGTTCGATCAAGGTCGAACTGTTGGGCTTTGGAGACGGGTCGGCATCGAATAATACGGATGAGCAAAAGCACAAAGGAACTTAACGCAAAGATTCGGCGCGTTTAAAGTTGCAGGTACCGCACTGGGTTTGCCTTGACGGGCAGTCCCAGTGTACCTACCCTTGGCGTTAAATTGCGCTTCTTTATCCGCCGACGGCTTTCGGGTTAGCGAAAGCCCCCTTCCAAATAAATAGCCCCGTCAGTGTATCCCTTGCCTATTTATCAAAGCATATCGAGGTCGTCACAATTTTGTAATGAAGATTTGCAATAATCTTAAGCTGTTCATCTACAAATATGATTTTGATAAAAAATGAAACGGTTAGGAATTCTGTTGCTGCTTTTGTCCTTGATGCCGTCCTTAGCTTCGGCATGGTGGCAAGAAGATTGGGGATTTAAGAAAAAAATTACACTGGATATCGCCAAGTTAAAGCAGGACGGTGTAACGGTTCCTGAAAATGCATTCGCATTAATCCGGTTACATACCGGCAATTTTTTATCTTTCGCGGAATTAGCTGAGCAAGGCAAAGATATAAGGCTGCTTGCTGGCGATGAAACAACGCCGCTCAAGTTTTTTATTGAAAAAATCGATCCCATTAATGAAATGGCTTTCATCTGGGTGAAGTTACCCAAAGAAGTTGTTTCAGCGCCGGAGCCCACATTATGGCTTTATTACGGTAATGCGGAAGCCGTCGCCGGACAGGACATGCCGGGGGCGTACGATGTCAACCAGGTATTAGGCTATACCTTCGCGACTAAAGACATTAAAGATTCCACAGCCAATGCAAACAACCCGTCCGAAGCGACTGCCGCTTATTCCGACGCTGGCCTGATAGGCGGTGCGGCCCAGCTTCAAGGTAGCCAAGTCATTAGGATAAAAGCCGCGCCATCTTTAGCGATGTCGCCCACAACAGGCTGGACGGTTTCGGCTTGGCTAAAAATAGACCAGCCACAGGCCAATACAGTGTTGTTCCAACGCTCCGGGATTAACAGCAGCTTCGCCTTAGCGATAAAAGAGCAGGCGCTTGTTCTGGAAGTCACCGATTCTTCAGGTGCCAAGCAGGAGTTGACCGGAACCGGCGCGGTTACGCCAAGTACATGGCACCATGTGGCGCTGGTTGATACTGCGGAAAACCTGACGCTGTATTTGGACGGCGTTGCAGCCGGTACTTTCCCCGTCAAGCTCGACGAACTGACAAGCGATATGACCATTGGGGCCAATGCCGATGGCAGCCGTGGTTTCTCGGGACTGATCGACCAATTTTCGGTTTATAAAGTTGCCCGCGATGCCAACGCCATCAAGTTCGATGTGGCCATGCAAGGCACCGGGTCAACATTGTTGGGTTATGAAGAGGATCTGACTCCCGACAGCGAGGAAGGCGGCGAATCATACTTCATGGCGACAATGGATAACGTGACCGTAGACGGATGGGTCGTCATCGGCATTCTCGCGGTGATGTTTGTCATCAGCGTCATGGTGATGGTTGTCAAGACGATTGTCATCAACCGTACACTTGCAGAAAACAAAAAATTCGAACATGCGTTCAATAAGTTGGGCGTACAAGAAATGGCGGCCTTGAATGTGGAGTCTAATGAAGAAGACAATGACTTTGAAGAGTCGCCCTTGCTGTTTTCGTTAACTTCAGACCACCATACCTATGCCGGTTCATCTCTTTACCGCATTTACCATGTCGGGGTTGAAGAAATGAACAAGCGTTTGTCCAAGAAAAACGGCAATGGCGGACAGGCGTTATCGGCTGGTGCAATGGCGGCTGTAAGGGCATCAATGGATGCGGTCTTGGTTCGGGAGCTGCAAAAACTCAATTCGCAAATGGTGTTATTGACGATTGCCATCAGTGGTGGCCCTTTCCTTGGTTTGTTAGGGACTGTGGTGGGTGTAATGATCACGTTTGCCGCGATTGCGGTGAGCGGCGAAGTCAATGTCAACTCGATTGCCCCCGGTATTGCGGCGGCGTTGGCGGCAACAGTTGCGGGGCTTGCGGTGGCAATCCCGTCATTGTTCGGCTACCTGGGCAGCCGGATTAAGGTCGTCGCTGCGGACATGCATGTATTTGTGGACGAATTCGTTGCAAAACTGGCGGAAGAACATTCTTAAGCAATGCTTTTATATCAAACACCTAAACTTACGACGACATGAAAGTACAAGAAGATAATGCCGCGTACGACGAAATTAACGTCACGCCCATGTTGGACTTAGCTTATGTTTTGCTGGTTGTGTTCATTCTTATGACCACGGCTTCCGT
>JBGAWU010000143.1:0-6455 GCA_044227425.1 Methyloglobulus sp. | reverse complement strand
GTTCGTCGATGATGATTAATCCGAGGCGGTGGAAATGCACCTCGTCTTGAAACAACGCATGTGTGTCGATGATGATATTTACTGATCCATTGGCCAGATTCGCAAGTGCTTCTTTTCGTGCAACCCCCCGAATTTGACTAGTCAGGAAAACGATTGTGCAGGCCAAGTTTTTAAACCATTCGCTGAAATTACGGAAATGTTGTTCGGCTAACAGCTCGGTTGGAACCATAATCGCCACCTGAAATCCTGACGCCATGGTTTGTAAAGCTGCAATGGCGGCAACGATTGTTTTTCCTGAGCCGACATCGCCTTGAACCAGACGCATCATGGGAAAAGGGCGCTGTAAATCAGCACGGATTTCCGACATTACCCTGATTTGGGCATTGGTCAATTCAAACGGTAATGATTCGATAAATTGGCGAGATAAGCTGTCATCGACGCCGATTTTCGGCGCAAGCCAAGCGCTTGCCTTTTGCCTGGCAAGTTTAATACTCAGTTGATGGCTGAGAAGTTCTTCAAAGGCGAGTCGTTTAACGGAAAGATCGGTTCCGTTCAGTAAGCATCCGGTGTTAGCGGTCGGATTTGGTGAATGTAACGTTCTCAGTGTTTCAATGAGAGAAGGGTAATGGTATGGCTTGCGGATTTCTTCCGGTAGCCAGTCAATTAATGTGCCGGGGTTTGTTTCACAAAGTGTCAACGCCTGTTTGACGGCTTTTCGGATAGTGGTTTGGCTGAGACCTTCGGTCAGTGGATAAACAGGGCTTAAGGTTGATTCAGTGACAGCTGCATTGTCATTGTAAATAATGCTGTAGTCGGGATGGGCCATTTCCAAACCGGCGTAACCGAAACGCACTTCCCCGAAACAAGTTATTTTTGCGCCGGGCTTAAGTAGCTTATGTTGATGGGCAGCGAAATGGAAAAAGCGCAAATCGATTGAACCGGTATCGTCTTCGATTCGGCAAATCAGGCTTTTCCTACCTCTGGGCAGGACATCGATAAAAACAATCTGTCCGATGATGAGTGCCGTATTTCCGACTGACAGTGACGCTATCGGTAAAATGCGGGTCTTGTCTTCATAACGGATAGGCAAGTGAAAGAGCAGATCCTGGACGGTTTTGATCCCGAGTTTTTCAAGAAGGCCTGCCGTTCGAATGCCGATGCCGTTAAGCGTTGCTGCCGGTTCTGCTAATGGATTCCGTTTGCCCACACGTTTAATCGAGGTTTAGCTTAATTAAATTATGCAACCGGAGAAAACGAGTCAGAGAGGGTAATCTTGCGGATTTAACACCATGATGGCATCCATTTCCACTTGGGCGCCTTTCGGCAAAGCAGCGACGCCGACTGCCGCACGGGCAGGGTAAGGCGCTTGGAAATAGCACCCCATGATTTCATTGACGATGGGAAAGTGGGATAAATCGGTGAGAAATACGTTGAGTTTTACAATTTCAGAAAGGCTGCCGCCCGCAGCTTCGGAAACTGCTTTCAAATTATTGAAAACTTGGGTGATTTGCATCGATATATCGCCTTCAACCAGTTGCATCGTGTCCGGGATTAATGGGATTTGACCGGAGAGGTAGACCGTGTGGTTGACTTTAACGGCTTGGGAATAAGTGCCGATAGCTTGCGGTGCAAATTCTGTATTGATGGTTTCTCTGTTCATGCCAGTGCGGCTACTCGATATTTATTTAAGCTTTAACGCGGGTGATTTTGACGACGATTGACAATTCTTTCAGCCGCCGCATTATTTTCGCCAGATGGACGCGATCCCTTACGCTGACCGTGATTAAATCCACGCAGATGCGGGAATCCTGTTCTACCACTGTTACGTTTTCGATGTTCGAGTTCGATTCGGAAATCGTGGCCGCAACCGTCGCCAGCGTTCCTCGTTGGTTGAGTACTTCCAGGCGCAGTTCCGCCGGAAACTCTCCGGTTGTATCTTCACTCCATTCGACATCGAGCCAACTTGTTTGTTTTTTTCGGGTAATATTCCTGTTTCGGCACTCGTGATGATGCACCACAATACCTTTACCCGGATTAAAAAAGCCGATAATGGAATCGCCGGGAATGGGCCTGCAACATTTTGCAAGGGTAACGACCATTCCTTCGGTGCCTTTGATCGCCAATGCCGTTTTCTGGGCTTGTTCGTTGTCTTCCAGCTTGATGGCGGCGTGGATGTCGTCTTGGCTGAGGCGCTTGGCTATAAGGAAAGGCATTTTGTTGCCTAAACCGATATCTTCAAGTAGCTCCTCCAAGGTTTGCTTTCCGGTGGACTCAAGCAAGGTTTTTATTTTGGATTTGTCGATATTTTCAAGCTGTAAATGCATGCTTTGCAATTCTTTATCCAGCAGGCGATGCCCCAGGCTAATAGCCTCTTGCTGTTTGAAGTTTTTCAGGTAATTCCGGATACCCGAGCGCGCTTTGGCAGTGGTGACATAATTAAGCCAGAGCGGGTTAGGCCTGGCCCAAATCGCAGTAATCACTTCAACGGTTACGCCGTTCTCAAGTTTGGTTTGCAACGGTGCCAGCTTTCTGTCGATGCATGCAGAAACGCAGGCGTTTCCGATGTCAGTGTGGACGGCGTAGGCAAAATCGATAATGGTCGCGCCACGCGGCATTTTTATGATTTCACCTTTCGGTGTAAAGACGAAAACTTCTTGCGGGAAAAGGTCGATTTTTAAATTGTCGATAAACTCCAAGGAATCGCCCGCAGTGCGCTGTATTTCCAGTAAATCGCGCAACCACTCATGGGCGCGGTCTTGAAATTTGTCGTTTTTGTCGTCTTCGGATTTATAGAGCCAATGCGCTGCGATGCCGGATTCGGCCATCCGGTGCATTTCGTGCGTCCTGATTTGAATCTCGATAGGAAAGCCGAATGGGCCGATCAGGATGGTATGCAGCGATTGATAGCCGTTTGCCTTGGGCAAGGCGATATAATCCTTAAACCGCCCGGGGATGGGTTTATAGAGATTGTGGACGATTCCAAGCATCCGGTAACAATCATCGACATTATCGCAGAAAATTCGGAATGCATAGACATCGAAAACGTCGTTTAAGGAGACTTTTTTGTGCAGCATTTTTTGATAAATGCTGTATAGGTTCTTTTCCCGCCCGGATACATCGCATTTCATGTTCGCTTGGATGATCCGGTTTTTCAACGTGCTTTCGATAACATCGATGATTTTGCGCCGATTCCCGCGGGCTTTTTTTAGCGAGTTATCCAAAATGGCGTAACGCCGGGGATACATCGCTTGTAAACTGAGGGTTTCAAGTTTATGGCGGATGGTGTTCATGCCTAAACGGTTGGCTATCGGGGCGTAAATATCCAACGTTTCGCGGGCGATGCGACGCTTTTTTTCAGCAGGCATCGCGCCTAGCGTCTGCATGTTATGCAAGCGGTCGGCGAGTTTAACCATGATAACCCGCAAATCTTTTCCCATCGCCAGAAACATTTTGCGGACATTTTCCGCCTGGGTTTCGGCGTGCGACCTGCTGTCTATTTTGGTGAGTTTAGTGACACCGTCTACTAGTTCGGCGACTTCAGGGTTGAAGGTTTTGGCGAGTTCCTGTTTATCGATGCCGGTGTCTTCAATAACATCGTGCAGGATGGCCGCCATAATGCAATTGGCGTCCATCCGCATTTCGGCAAGGCTGATTGCCACTGCAATCGGATGGCAGATATAGGCTTCGCCGCTTTTACGGAATTGCCCCGAATGCGCCCTGGCGCCGAATTCGTACGCGCGGATGCAATCGTCGATTTGAGCTTGATCCAGGTAGCTGGACAATGTCGAGCTTAAACGGCGAATCAGTTTGTCCTGAGGCCGTTCCAGTTCGATAGTTTCAGCTACTTGCAGCATACTTAATTAAAACAACAGATTTGTCTCATGCACTTCATTCGAACGGTGCAATAGGTTAATGTTGTCCGTGGTTACATGGCCTTCTGCGATTTCCCTTAGTGCCACGACGGTATCTTTGTCTTTGTTGCGCGGGACAAATTCCGTTGCGCCGCGACTTAACTGGCGCGCACGGGTACCCGCCAATAAAACCAGCTTGAAGCGGTTTTCCACATGTTCCAAACAATCTTCAACAGTTATTCTTGCCATTACGATTCCAATACAATTTATACAGTTCGACTTTAATTACTAGAATTAAGTTCTCTGTGATGGTTTAACATTAATTTTGTAAAAATACAACGGTGTGTTGTATTCAAGTTAATACAACACGACCATTGAGCCTTATTAACCTCTCGACTTTAAGATGGCTACCGCGGGTAATTCTTTGCCTTCGAGAAATTCTAAGAAAGCCCCGCCACCTGTTGAGGTATAAGAAACTTTGTCATTGATTTCATATTTATCGATTGCAGCCAGCGTATCGCCGCCTCCAGCGATAGAAAATGCCGGGCTTTCTGAGATTGCCAGCGACAAGGTTTTAGTCCCGTCGCCAAATTGGTCGATTTCAAATACGCCGACCGGCCCGTTCCAAACGATTGTTCCGGCGGATTTCAATATTTCGGCATATTGTTTTGCGGTTTCCGGCCCGATGTCGAGGATCAAGTCATCGGCTTCTACCGCTTCCACCTTTTTAACGGTTGCAACGGCGTTTTCTGAAAACTCTTTTGCACAGACAACATCGGTTGGGATGGGGATATCCGACCCGGCTTTTTTGGCTTCGGCAATCAGCTGTTTGGCTTCATCAATCAGATCAGGCTCATAAAGCGATTTGCCGACCGGTAAGCCCATTGCAGCGATAAATGTATTCGCAATACCGCCGCCGACGATCAATTGGTCTACTTTTTCGGATAAAGACTTGAGCACCGTCAGTTTGGTGCTGACTTTGGAGCCGCCGACGATGGCCACCAACGGTTTGGTCGGAGTTTCCAAAGCCTTGCCCAAGGCATCCAATTCGCTGGCTAGTAACGGACCTGCACAAGCAACCGGGGCAAATTTGGCGACGCTGTGGGTTGATGCTTGTGCACGGTGCGCCGTGCCGAAGGCATCCATAACGAACACATCGCAAAGGGCGGCCATTTTTCTTCCTAGATCGTCGTTGTTTTTTTCTTCCCCGGCATTGAAGCGCACGTTTTCGCACAAGACGACTTCACCAGGGGCGACGGATACGCCATCCAGCCAATCGCGTTCCAATCGGACAGGTTTTCCTAATAAGCTCGATAAGCGTTCTGCTACCGGTTTTAATGACGATTCTTCATCATAGTGGCCTTCAACGGGGCGCCCCAGGTGGGACATCACCATCACTGCCGCACCTGCGGCTAACGCTTTTTCAATGGTTGGAACGCTGGCTTGGATGCGGATATCGCTGGTCACTTTACCGTTCTTGACGGGTACGTTCAGATCCTGGCGGATTAAAACGCGCTTTCCAGCCAAATCCAGGTCAACCATTCTTTTAATAGACATATTTTTCTCTCGGTATTGTTTAAATGTGTTTCGAATTAATTGGCATCTTCTTTCCATTTAATGGAACAGCCGATGCTGGAAAATTGTTCTTGGGGTCCTTGCCCGGTATTGGCTACCAACTTCATTGCTTCATACAAATCCCGGTGCGTACCGTCGGGCGCGGTTTCTTTTCTGCTGGCATCCAAACGGCCACGATATTGCAATTCATAACCGGCGTTATAACCGAAAAAATCGGGTGTGCAGACCGCGCCATAAGCTTTAGCTATTTCCTGTGTTTCATCGAACAGATAAGGAAACGGGTAATTGTATTCGGCGGCAATTTTTTGCATGTTTTCGTATGAGTCGTCCGGATAGTTGACCGTATCATTCGACATGATGGCGACCGACTCGACGCCAAGGCCCTTCAAATCGCGGGTATCCCGTAAGATGCGGGCATGTACGGCCCTAACATAGGGGCAATGATTGCAGATGAACATGACTAAAAGGCCGTTCCTGCCCATGCATTCTTGTAGCGTCCAGATTTTTCCATCAACGCCGAGTAATTTGAAATCAGGTGCTTTAGCGCCGAAATCGCAGACTGGGGGTTCTAGTGATACCATGGCTAATCCTCATGTAATGCGTTAAATTGATGAAAATCAAAGTTTATGGCTCGCCATTTTAACAGGCGCATCGAAAAAAATTAACTGGAAGATGAGGGATGCCGAATTTTAATAGTTGCCCGATATTTTCGGGTATTGTTTGATAGCCCGCTGATTAATGAAAGCCGCCTGAAAGCAACGGTTAAAAACTCAGGTTTCGGACTTTATTTCCCAACCAAAACAGGCGGCAGGGAAGAAAACCGCACATACGTTTATTTGGGTTTTTTCCTTGCGGGTAATTTTCCTGGCTAATAGCGGCGTTTAGCTACTCAATTTTCCCAATGACCTAACTAAAGCAAGATAGGGGAATAAGGTATAGGACGCTGAGTTTTGGACTTCCCTAAACAGCTGTCGGTATTGCTCGATTTTTGGGCGTAACTCCGGGGTTTCCAGATAATCGCTCAAGGTG
>JBGAWU010000142.1:0-6460 GCA_044227425.1 Methyloglobulus sp. | reverse complement strand
CGATGTCCGGCTACATGACCCAACGTTACCGCTGGGTTTATGGCGCTATGCAGATAATTAAGGCACACTGGCGCAGCTTTATCCCATCCAAAAAATCGCCGCTCACTTCGGCGCAACGCTATTATTTTGTAGCCGGATGGTTACCGTGGTTTTCGGACGCGTTGGCTTTGTTGTTCACGACAGCGAGCCTAGCGATGACCGGCATGATTTTTTATGACTGGTACGACTCATTTGTTAGAGTCGATGGCGATAAAATACTTAGTAGCGAATTGCCCGTCAATGCTTTCCTGTTGCCGACCATCGGTTTATTTGCATTCAAAATTATCCGTAGCCTTTGGTTATATCAAGCTCGTGTCCCTTGCTCTGTCTGGGAATCGTTCGGGGCGTCTTTGGCAGGTTTATCCTTGACCCACACCGTCGCAAAAGGAACTATCCAAGGCTTGTTTATTAACGGCAAACCTTTTATGCGGACCCCAAAATACGAAAAACAAGGACCATTATTTACCGGTTTGATGACCATAAGGGAAGAATTGATGCTCCTGATTTTATTGGGCGCTGCGATTTATTTCATGAACTATCTTGAGCATTTCGATAATTTAAGCGGGAAATTATGGATTGCTGTGTTGGCCGTCCAGTCGGTGCCTTACATTGCGACGTTGATTACATTATTGATAAGTATTGCGCCGAATTATCGGTGGAATAAGTCCGCCATATCCATGGAAGAACTTGACGACGCTTAAGGAAAAGCCGTCCTAAATAAACAAGGCCGTCAATTTCTTGAAGAAGTTAACGGCCTTGTTGTTATTACTTGAATCCAAGCTATGGGGTTAAACGGACTTCATTAGTAATTCATAAAGCTTTTCGGTAGCACCTCTGTTTTTCTCTAAAAACAGCATTCCATTTTTGACGAGAATCTCTCGCCGCCCACTATCCGAATAGAGTTGCAAAATGGTTTGTGCCAGTGCTTCTTCATCAAGGCAACGTATCGCCGCATCGGTCGCAATCATTTTCTCGGCAATTTCTTTAAAATTAGCCGTATATGGGCCGAATAAAACCGGGACGCCTGCAGCCGCAGCCTCTAACATATTATGTCCACCGATATTAACCAAGCTACCGCCGATAAAAGCCAAATCAGATGCCGCGTAGAGCAGCTTTAAATCTCCCATAGTGTCGGCTAAATATACGTCGGTCACAGAATCACAACGTTTGTTTGCAGTCCGGGTGACAACGGCCAGCTGCCTGCTTTCACACAAAGCTTTGACCTCATTAAACCGTTCGGGATGCCGCGGAGCCAGTAATAACAACAATTCAGGGATGATTTTTTTAAGCGATTGATAAATACCCAGAATTATTTGTTCTTCTCCTTGGTGCGTACTGCCGGCTATCCAGACAAATCGACCAATAAAAGCGTTTGCTTTTAGCAACTTACCATTTTTAATAACGTCCTGTGCTATTTCAATATCAAATTTAATATTACCGAGCGTTACAAGTTGCTGGGAAGATGCGCCGATTGCAGCAAATCGTCGGAAATCATCGTCTGTTTGCGCAGCGATCATTTTTAGATTTGATAATGCCGATCGTATTAAATTGGGTATTTTTTGATAACGGGTTGACGACTTTTCCGACAGCCGGGCATTAATCAGATATAAAGGGATGGCGTTTTCACCGCAAATACCATAAAGGTTCGGCCAGATTTCCGTTTCAACGATGACTGCAAGCGCAGGTCTAAAACATTGTATAAAACGCCCGACTGCAACAGGGATATCGTACGGCAAATAAACATGTTCGACCGACTCTTTCAATACTGCTTTTACGCGCGCCGAGCCTGTTGGCGTTGTGGTGGTAATTAATAGCCTGACAGTCGGCAACCGTCGTTGGAAAAGCCGTACTAAAGGGAATAACGCCTCAGCTTCACCAACCGACACGGCATGGAACCAAATGACACCTTGCGGAAAGGTTTTAGTATAAAAGCCGAATCTCTCTCTCCACCGTCGGCGGTAATCAGGCGCTTTTATGCTTCGCCATAAAAGACGGAAAACAATGAAGGGGATAAGCGCATAGAAAAGAACAGAGTAAAGCGTTCTCATAAGAACGAAAACCTTATGTGGTTTAGAAAACCTGGAAAATAAAAGGCGACGTCAGCGCCAAAAAAATTTTCAGAGAATTGCTTTTGAAAGGTTTTAGTGGGGGTATTTTCCCTTATTCGGCTAGCGCGTTACCTACAATGGATAAGCGGGTATTTAACCAATAAACCCGAAGCTATTATAAATCGAGCTTGTGAATCGTACCCAATCAATAGCTTGGGCGGCAATCTAACCCATTACCGCTAAGATTGGGAAGAATCAACGATTGATTCTTCACCCAATCTTGCATCCGCCATCAAGCCTTAACTTTTTAGACTTCCGGAACGATTTTAATCGACATCGTCACGGTTACATCGGTGTGCAAATTGACATCGACATCGTAGTCGCCGATATGCCGAATCGCGCCATTAGGAAGGCGTATCTGGTGCTTTTCAACAACCCCACCGGCTTTTACAATTGCATCCGCAATGTTATGCGTTCCAATTGAACCGAATAAACGGCCTTCATCTCCCGCTTTATGGGCGATAGTCACTTCCAGTTTACTCAATTTATCCGACGCCGCTTGCGCTGCGCTTAATTTTTCTGCCGCCGCTTTTTCTAACTCAACACGTCTTGCTTCAAACTCTGCTATTTTTTGGGCGGTCGCTAAAACGGCTTTGCCTTGGGGAATTAGGAAATTTCTTCCAAAACCGCCCTTAATACTGACTTTATCGCCTAAATTGCCTAAATTTGCTATTTTTTCAAGAAGAATTACTTCCATTTTTATTAACCTCTCGGTTTATTACCGATTATTTTGCCGTCAGGCATTCAATTTTGATTCAAAGCTCGTTTTCGTATATCAAGCCACGTATCGCTGAATCCGACTAAAGCAACCGGAAATAAGCAATGTGGTATCAAAAACAAGGTAATGTAAAACATCGGCACTGCAAATTGGCCTATTTTCATACCGGAAAAGAGTGTATGAAGGACGGCAATACCGACAAATATATAAAGTACAAACAACAAAATTGCGCTATTCCACGCTATTTGGGAAATAATCCCCGAACTGAAAGTTGCAGCTGCAATTACCGCTAAACTAGCGACAGCTATTGCTTGGGGCATCCTAAGCGCCAAAAACTCTTGCCTGAATCCTCCAGGATTGTACAAGATAGCTTGCCACCAGCGTCCGAGGAACAAGCCTAAAGACATTCCAAAAACGCCACCGGCGGCAGCCACGCCCGTCATATAGGGCGACAAAAGGCTTACCATGTGTTTGGCATCATCCACGGGCGCATTTGCCGGTATCATTTTTGTCATAACCTGTTCCCACATCGAGGCAGGGTCGGCATTAACAATGTAATATCCGATAACGCACAAAATACCAATTAATACAGCAATTTGAATAGCGAGGGAAATATGGCGGCCTTCTCTTAAAACTATCGCTATCAACCATATCGGCAACCAAAGCACGAGTACGTATAATGCAATAAATAGATAAGGCACGGAAATCAACGTAGCCAACGCCACAGCTGCTAAACCAGAGCATAAAAGGATGATCAACCCCTCATAAGCCCCTTTCCTAAGCGTCACCAAAGCAACGGCACCTGAACTCAAAACACTCAATGGCGCAATAATCAGCGACAACATCGCTAATGTAGAGGCCACAAGCATCGCTTGTAGCCTTCCGCGCATGATGTATTCTGCAAGCAACTTCATCAGAAAAATCGGTTATTTATTGATGGGCATCGCAATAAGGCAGCAGGGCAATCATCCGTGCGCGTTTGATTGCTTTGCAAAGTTCCCTTTGTTGTTTAGCACTGGTGCCTGTAATCCGGCTTGGTACAATTTTACCTGTTTCAGTAATGTATTCTTTTAATAAATCCAAATCTTTATAGTCGATAACTGACTCTTCTTCATTGATCCGGTTAAGTTTTTTACGTCTAATATTTCTTGCCATAGCTATACTCGCTTCCCATTTATTAAATACGGTTATCTAAATCGGCTTCTTCACCAAAAGCTTCTTCGGCGAGGTCGTCCAGGTCGATATCGTCATCAGCCGCAAGTTCTGCCGCAGCTGCCGCTTCTTTTGCTTGAATACCTTTTTCTTTGGCTTCAGCAGCTTTATTTTCTTCCGCCGTTGCGGTCGCAATTGCAGATGTTCCGGTAATTGCAGATCTTTGCAAAAGCGTCATACTGCGCAAAACCGCATCATTGAAACGGAAGCCACTTTCTAATTCAACCAGTGTAGGCTGGTCACATTCAATATTCATTAGAACGTAGTGGGCTTTGTGAATCTTCTTTATGGGATAAGCCAAATGCCTTCTGCCCCAATCTTCAAGCCGATGAACTTTGCCGGAAGCGGATTCGATAATAGACCTGTAGCGGTCAATCATCGCGGGGACTTGTGCACTTTGGTCAGGATGAACCAAAAAAACAATTTCGTAGTGTCGCATAGTTTTCCTTACGGTTAAGGCCTCCCATCTTTATAATCAACCATAAAGATGATGAAGCAAGGGTAGCGCCTTTAAGCGCCAATAAAAAACCTTATATTATAGAGATGTTTATTGATATTGAAAAGAATTAAGATTGTGACCAATCAAGTTTCATTTCAGAAAAGAGAATTATCATCCTTGCAGAAAATTATCGAATTCCCGTAATCTGACGCAGAAAGTCGCCCATGCGTTTTAACAAACGACTGTTCCTTCTCATCGCAACAACTGTCATAGCGATACTGTTGATGTGTGTAATTGATCCAATAAAACAAGATATTAATTACCATTCTTTTGCAGATACCCGTGAATTTGCCTCCATCCCCAATTTTTTTAATGTAACATCAAATTTACCGTTTATCTTTATCGGCGTCGCTGGAATACGGCAATTTCTAAAGATAAAGCCGGATTATGCTTCGTCAATCGCTTTAAAATCGACCTTTCTGGCTTTCTTCATCGGTATAACACTTACTGGAATTGGTTCAGGCTACTATCACTTAAACCCTAATAACGATAGCTTACTGTGGGATCGGCTGCCGATGACCATTTCGTTTATGGCTTTTTTCAGCATGGTCGTTGGAGAATGTATTTCTGAAGAACTAGCCGACAGGATTTTTCCCATACTCATCGCTTTGGGAATCGCTAGTGTCTTTTACTGGTTTGCGACCGAGGTTCATGGTCGTGGCGATCTCAGACCCTATCTTCTTGTCCAATTTCTACCCGTCGCCCTACTACCGTTAATACTCTGGCTCTTCGCCGTTAATCGGAAAGATTGTTCTTATGTGTGGGCAGTACTGGGCACATACTTCCTCGCCAAAACCGCCGAATTATTCGATCGGCAACTTTTCAGCACCTTGCAAGTTATCAGCGGACATTCGCTGAAGCATTTGTTCGCAGCATGTGGAACTTATATCGTCTATCGAAGATTTATAACCCTTACCGAAAACGAAACGCTCTAATGGATATGCCCTTTCGGTTTAGCCGCTGCGTCTAAATAATCGATTAAAGCTTCCGCATCGCTATCGGTTAGCCGTAAATTCGGCATCAAGACTTTGTTGTAACGGTTGTATAAATCGATGGCTAGCGGGTCTTTTTCAGCCAGCATCTTGTCCGGCTCTTGCAACCAGCGTTTTAGCCAAGCGCGATCACGTTGTATCGTTACCCCATACAAACCGGGTCCCAAACCATTTTCTGTACCTAAACTATGGCACGCACTGCAACGGAATCTGAATATTTCTTCGGCTTTGCTGGTATCCGGTAATATTTTGGCTTGAGCATAACTTTCATGCTTGCCGCCCGGCATAACTTTGTGTTTAGACAATGAATAACCTAGTGCCCGCGCCAATGTCATCGGTTCATCATAGGGTGTCTTTTTGATCCATTGACCGGTGCTTTCGTTACCGATAATGAAATTGGTGTTGTGGTCGCTGAGCTGCTTTTCCCCTTCACTATTATACAAGCCTAACTTCTTTCGTAACAGAATGGTATCGGCTTTTTTACCTGTCAAAAAACGCCAACCGGGGCCGACTTTAAAACGATCAGCATACTCTTTCAACACTTTAGGCGTATCGTGTTCTGGATCAATGCTGATCGAGTAAAAAAAGATGTCTTTTCCCATGCGTTCCGCCAGTAACGAATATACCCGTTTTAGATTGGCGGTTTCCACCGGACAGCTGTCACCACAGTGGGTGTAGATAAAATTGATGGCAACGACCTTGCCTTTAATTAGGTCGTCGTAAAACTTTAATTTTTTGCCGTCCTGGTCGACCAATACTACATTGGGAAAGTAATTCCCTCCCCAAGGCGAATCCTTAGGAGCCGCCCAGGCAGGGCAAGCTCCAAGGACAAACATAACGCTTATGAAAAGGCCTAAATAAATCTTTCCTTGTAAAAAACTAGCCGCGTTAT
>JBGAWU010000141.1:0-6497 GCA_044227425.1 Methyloglobulus sp. | reverse complement strand
ATGGTGGTGGTATTACGGTTTAACATTCAGCCAAGTCGGCTCCCTGTTGACGACGAATGGCGCACGGTTGATCGATTTGGAACCCTACGACGCCGGTGGTGGCGTCATTCGTTTTGCCGCGGTTATGGTATCCAATACCGGTGTTGCGGCTAGGGCCTGGTCTTATTTGATCGGGGTTTCTTCCGCGCAGATATCTACCCAAATTACTAATTCAGGCCACCGCCTGATCGATTTAGAGTCATACGTTGAAGGCGGCGTTAAAAAATATACCGCAGTTTTTGTTGCCAATACCGGTTCGGATGCAAAGGCCTGGCAGTGGTGGTTAAATCAAACCGCCGCAGGTGTTGCTGCCAAATTGAGCGCTTTCGGTGGCCGAATTGTCGATCTTGATCGTCAGTCGGACGGTACTTATAACATCATCATCGTTAAAAATACGGGTGCAGATAATTTTTCCTGGTGGTGGATGACTAATTTCAACACGATCACCGACTTGCTCAATTTCGCCACACAACTGTCTGCAAGGCCGGTGGATATAGAGACGTATGTTGATATTTTTGGGCAACGGCATTACCTGGGTGTATTTATCGATAATGGCAATGTAGCCACTAAACGGATCAGGAATATTTTTGCCCAAAGTTTTCTGAGTTCCAGTGGCGCTCCGACAAAAGGGATATTTGAGGCCTATTTAAAACAGGTTTCGTCGGGTGTGGTCCTTGACTTAAACAGCTCGCGTTCTGCCGAAACTGCAAGCTCGATGAAGTCGTTGCACCTGCTCCATGCCATGGGTCGTATTCAAGCCGGCACGGATTCTTTAACCAGTGCTTTTAACTATTACGATTATATCAGCGGAACGTTAGACCAGCGTAAAAATGCCTGTCCCGACCCGGCTAAAGAGACAGCGGTAAATTTACGCACAGATTACAATTTAGAGAAAGGATTGGATGAAATGATGAGGATTTCAGACAATCGCACTACTCGTGGTGTGGTGCTGCGTTACGGATTTCCTGCGATCAATCTTACCGCCGATACGGCGGGCATGGTTGGAACGCAACTCCGGCATAATATCGGTTGCGCTTACTTTAACCTAGGTACGCAAAAATTCGATTTAAGCTTGCGTAACGATACAACGGCTGCCGATTTGGCGAAGATATACGAAGGCGTATGGACTGGAAGCTTGTTGACGGGTCTTGGGCGGACAGAGTTTTTGGAGTCGGCTAATCCGAGTACTGGCACCAGTGCCCAGATTCAGCAAATTATCAACCAAGAGGCCACCTTACAAGGCAAATCCGCTATTGCGGCGACCTTTGGGGCAGCTATAAAAAATTACGGCAAAGGCGGCAGCTATAACACTTGCCTTCCTGATTCCGTTGGCAATTGTGGCCAGAAAGTGATAATCCGTTCTGCTACCGGGCTTATTCGAATTCCAGTCAAAATCAGCGGCGTACTCAATTACCGGAATTATGTGTTTGGAAGATTGATTTCCGATGTTCCGGTGCCTTGCTGGGATGATTCTGCGACAGCAATCGATGAGTGCCCAACCGAAACTGCGTTCGAAACTACTTTCACTAATGCTTCAAACGAAATGTATAGGGAAGTGATCCGTTCTGCGCTGTTAACGTGGTAACGTAAAAGTGTTAACGCATGGCGATTTCCCAAAGAATCGCCATGCGTTTGTTATCCCTCCGTTTCCCTTTGCCTTCAGGTATCGTTTTTCTGAAATTCAGGATGCCCAAAGTTAATAAACCTTCGGTATAAAAAGTTTATTACTTCCATTTTTGTGTAGAAATTAAGTGCTCTTTTGTTGTTCCAACAAGAAATATGCACGAAATTATCAATGTTTGCACCAGAGACCAACTCAGCCTAAAATCTTGATTACTATTTACTGGGAGTCAGGTTATGGGCCGCATAATTCAGGTATTGTTTCTCAGCATTTTCTTTTCAGTTTATGTCCACGCTAAACCTTTAACCCCGGATAAGGTGCCAGAACCCTTAAAACCTTGGGTCGATTGGGTGTTACAGGATCAACCGGAGTTAGGCTGCCCATTTATCTACAACAGCTATGAACAAAAACGCTGCAGTTGGCCTAGCCGATTGGCACTGAATTTCGCCGCAAACAAAGGCAGTTTTACAATTAACTGGTCGGTTTATGAGGAAAGCTGGATTATTCTTCCAGGTAATCAACAGCATTGGCCCCAACATGTTAGCGCTAACGGAAAACCGATAGCCGTTCTGGATAGGGGCGGCTTTCCGTCCGTTAAACTTGCTACAGGTAATTATCAAATCAAAGGCGATTTTTTGTGGGATAACATTCCCGAGAGTTTGAATATCCCTTCGGATACCGGACTTATTGGTTTAGCAGTCAATGGAACCACTATTTTCAATCCCACTATCAAGGAAGGCCAGCTCTGGTTAACCGCTAACGATACGGGGCGGACAAAACCGGAAAATGTCCAAAACAGTCTCGATATTCAGGTTTTCAGAAAAATCACCGATGACGTGCCGATGACGGTAACCACGCGATTGGTGCTGGAAATCTCAGGCGAGCAACGCGAAGTCAAGCTGGAAAAACCGGTTCCCGATGGGTTTATCCCGCTCAGTTTACAAAGCCCTTTGCCGGCCCGGATCGAGCCGGACGGACAACTGTTAATCCAGCTTCGTCCTGGGCGTTGGCAGTTGGATATTGAGTCCAGAAGCGCCAAGGAAACCAATAGCATCCCATTAACGGTTAATAGCCAAAATTGGCCTGAATCTGAAATCTGGATTTTCGATGCCCGTCCGGATTTGCGGGTAACCGAAGTGGAAAAACTGGAAGTGATCGATGCGAGCCAAACCAATTCTCCCGAAGAGTGGCGGCATTTGCCGACTTACAAGGTTAACCGGGGCGAAAGCATGGTACTGAAAGTCATCCGGCGCGGCGACCCTGAGCCCGAGCCAAACCAGTTGACAATCAACCGTAAACTTTGGTTGGATTTCGACGGCAGCGGTTATACCATCAATGATACGATCAATGGGAAAATGACCAAAGGTTGGCGATTAGATGCCTTGCCCGACACCAAACTCGGAAAAGTTTCGCTCGATGGCAATAGCCAATTGATAACACTGACCGGTTCCGGCAAGCAAGGTGTTGAAGTTAGGAAGGGCATGATTACTTTGGATGCCGATAGTCGCGATGAGGGCAACATCCGAGCCATTTCAATCAGGTGAGTGCAGAATTGAACCTGCCGCCCGGCTGGCGGTTGCTAGCGGCGAGTGGAGTCGATAATGTACCGGATAGCTGGATTGCCCGCTGGACGTTGCTGGATTTATTCCTTGTATTGATAGCCGCGTTAGCAACGGGCCGTTTATTCGGCAGGGCATGGGGATTTTTTTCCCTGTTCACACTGGTGTTGATCTGGCACGAACCCGGTTCGCCCCATTATGTTTGGCTGAATATTTTGGCGGCGACGGCATTGATTAACGTTCTGCCGCAAGGAAAATTATTGACTGCCGCTGTGTGGTACCGCAATGCGTTTTGGTTGTTTCTGGCTTTTGTTGCAATTCCGTTTATGGTTAATCAAGTCAGGACTGGAATATATCCTCAACTCGAATATCCTTGGCAAACTATCGGACTACCGTCCGCACAACCCGTCCCCGCCGCGCCCGTTGCGATGAATCAAGCAGCGCCTGCGATGGATGCCGTTGAATCCGAAGCTGTCCGGGAAGAAGTGGCGAAATCGATCATGCCGGAACGCAAGCGAAAATACGGGGCAATCTCTGCAGGTTCTTCTTATGACCTAAGTTCAACTTATACCCGCTACGATCCTGATGCCAAAGTCCAGACTGGCCCCGGTTTGCCACAATGGCAATGGCGTAAGGTTTATCTATCGTGGAACGGTTCGGTGGATGCCCAGCAGCAATTGCACTTGTGGTACCTATCGCCCATGCTGGTCATGTTGCTGAATTTCCTTCGTGTTATTCTGGTTTGCGTATTGGCGTTGTTGCTGTTCGGTCTGGTCGATAAATTGCGATTTAAGTTCAAATCCGTCACGCCTGCAGTATTCTGTTTGGCGTTAATTCCACTGATGCTGCTGCCCCAAAAAAAAGTTTACGCTGACATTCCCGGTAAAGAAGTGCTGGAAGAGCTGAAAAGCCGTTTGCTGGAAGCGCCCGATTGCCTACCTAACTGCGCGCAAATAGAGCAGATGCGGGTGACGGTTGACGACAAACTAATAACGGCTTCCTTGCAAATTCATGCCCAACAATCGGTTAATGTGCCAATGCCGGCTTCCTATGAACAATGGTTTCCCAATCAGGTGACGGTTGACGGAAACGTCGCTACTGGTTTGTATCGGAATGAAAACAGCCTTTGGCTCAATGTGCTGGAAGGCGACCATGAAGTAGTGCTGCGAGGTACAACGCCGTTGCTGGCAACTTTCACGTTGCCGTTACCGTTGCGGCCGGGATATGTCAGTGTAGCGGTAAGCAATTGGGAAGTCAGCGGGCTGCAAGAAAATGGGCAGGTCGATAACCAGTTGCAATTCAACCGGGTCAGCAAATCAGCGGAGTCCGGACAGAATGCCAAGCTTGCTCCGGGTGTATTGCCCGCTTTCGTCAAGATCGAACGGACTTTGCAACTCGGCCTGGACTGGCGGGTCGTCACGCAGGTTGTCCGGCAATCGCCACCGGATTCTGCCATTGTGCTGGATGTGCCGTTATTGGCAGGCGAACTGGTGACGACACCCGGCATCCATGTTAAAAATGGCAACGTTGAAGTCAATATGCCTGCACAACAAGCGGTTATGCAATGGGAATCGACATTGGAAAAAGCGCCTAAGATAGAACTAACCGCAGCAGATACCAACCAATGGGTTGAAGTCTGGAATGCCGATGTCAGTCCTATCTGGCATATGGAATCCAGCGGTATAGCGATGATTCATTTAAACCGCGATGGGCAGGGGCTACCGGAATGGCATCCCTGGCCAGGTGAAAAAATGGTTTTGCAAATAACCCGGCCCAAAACGCTTGAGGGCCAAACCTTAACCATCGACAGCAGTCGGCTATCGATCAGACCGGGGAAGCGTTCGCTGGATGCCAGCCTGATGCTTAGCCTTAGAAGTTCGCAAGGTACGCAGCATACACTGAACTTACCGGAACAAGCGGTGTTGCAAACAGTAGCGATTAATGGGCAGGCATTGCCTCTGCGACAAGACGGGCGAAAGTTGACCCTGCCGATTAATCCCGGCAAACAGGAGATCAACCTAAGTTGGCAAGAACCGCAGGAGATTTCCACGGTCATGCAAACGCCGCCGGTGAATTTAGGTTTGGCGAGCGTGAATACCCGCCTTAATATCGGGCTCGGTCAAGACCGCTGGGTCCTCTTTGTCTGGGGGCCTCAACTGGGGCCGGCGGTGTTATTTTGGGGTGTGCTGGTGGTGATCATTATCCTGGCAATCGGCTTGGGAGCCGTAAAGCTCACGCCGTTAAGGTACTGGCAGTGGTTTTTACTGTTGGTCGGCTTAAGCCAGGTACCCATGGAATCCGCCGCATTGGTTGTGGCGTGGTTGATGCTGCTTGGCTGGCGGTCGCAGCGACCTGACAATAATTTCGAATATTTCAACTTGCTACAAGTGACTTTGGGAATGTCCACGGTTTTCGCTTTGGTCATCCTTATTTTTGCCGTTGAACAAGGTTTATTGGGAGGAACTCCCGATATGCAGATTACCGGCAACCAATCCACGGCTTACGATTTAAACTGGTTTCAAGATAGAAGCCTTGCTGAACTGCCCAAAGCGACGGTATTCTCATTACCGTTGATGGCGTACAGGATACTTATGCTGTTATGGTCGTTTTGGCTGGCAGCTTCTGTGCTTGATTGGTTGAGATGGGGGTGGAATTGCTTTTCTTCCAATGGGATATGGAATAAAAAAGTAGAAAAAGCTGAAAAGCTAAAAGGGGATCCATGGCAAGGGCAATAAAAAAAGCAACACCTCCGTGTGTTGCCTCAAGTTTTTCTTTGCAGTGGGCAAAATGGTTTTTATCTAATTACATTGTGACCACGATTGCTCATACATTGATTGTATGCGTTACGGAATCTGTCTTCTGCTGTAAATCCTTGTTTTGCCGCACCGCCAAAACCGCCCGCCGCAGCGCCTATAGCTGCGCCCGCCGCAGGGTTGCCGGTAAATGCACCAACTACAGCGCCGCCCGCGGCGCCGATTAAGCCACCTACGCCCGCGCCTATCGCTGTTTCTTTTGCGGTCCCACCGCCAGCGGATTGTTCCGCCAACTGTTTGCATTCCGCTATGTCCTGATTGATACGATAGGCATTGGGGTCGTTATATGCGTCTACGGTAGGCTGATAGCCGCCATAGGAATAACACGCGGTAAGCATCAGCGTACTGACGATGACCGTACTAAATCTAATAGCTTTCATTTTTTTCCTCTTTTTGAGTAAGTTATCTAAATTGTTATGCTTAGTGTAAATGACCGTCAATGAATGGTGGCTGAATATGATTAAT
>JBGAWU010000140.1:0-6511 GCA_044227425.1 Methyloglobulus sp. | reverse complement strand
AGAAAAGTGAACAAAACATTCCCTATAAAACGCCATACGAAGCCTTGATTATGGCATCGATTATCGAAAAAGAAACCGGCGTTAAAAGCGAACGGCAAATGATTGCAGGTGTATTCGTCCGCAGGCTTCTAAAAGGTATGTTGCTCCAGACTGACCCTACAGTCATTTACGGTATGGGCGATTTGTATAAAGGCAATATAAGGGCAGGGGATCTGAGCAAACCAACGCCTTACAATACTTACGTTATCCAGGGCTTACCTCCGACGCCGATTGCTATGCCGGGAAGAGATGCCATTTACGCGGCCATGCATCCGGATAAGGAAGAATATTTATATTTTGTGGCGAAAGGTGACGGAAGCCATCAATTTTCAAAGACGATGACCGAACACAACAAGGCGGTCAATTTATTTCAAAAGCATAAAAAATGAGTCAAAAACGGGGTAAATTTATCACCCTGGAGGGTGGCGAAGGAGTAGGGAAGACGACCAATATTCCCTTTATTAAACGCTATCTTGAGGAGCAGGGGATTGAAGTCGTCATAACCCGCGAGCCCGGCGGTACGCAAGTGGCAGAAAAGATACGCGAGTTGCTTCTCCAAACAAATCATGACAAACCATTGACGGATTACACCGAGCTGTTGTTGGTTTTCGCCGCCAGGGCGCAGCATATCAAGGATGTCATACAACCTGCATTAACCGAAGGCAAATGGGTATTATGCGACCGTTTTACCGATGCGACTTACGCCTATCAGGGCGGTGGTCGTGGTATGCCGCTTGATGCAATCGCGTGGCTGGAGTCATTTGTCCAAGGCGATTTAAAACCGGACTTGACCTTGTTGCTTGATGCCCCGATTGCAATTGGAATGTCCAGGGCTAAAAACAGGAAGGGGGTTGTTGACCGCTTTGAATCCGAACATTTGCAGTTTTTTACTAAAGTCAGGGACATGTATTTGCAACGGGCTTGCCAATACCCTGAACGCATCAAAGTTATCAAGGCCGATCAACCATTAGATTCTGTGCAAAGCACGATCATCAAGGCTTTAAAACCTTATTTCTATGATGCCGGTTAATCGACTATTACCTTGGCAATACGATAAGTGGTCTTTATTACGGCAATATATCCAGCAAAATCGGATTCCTCACGCTTTACTTATATCGGGTGCAACTGGGATAGGCAAACAAGGGTTGGCAACGCAGTTTGCTTATTCTTTATTGTGTACAAACATTGGCAGCGACGGCTTTTGCTGCCGAAACTGCCGTAGTTGCCGGTTAATTGAGTCCAATACGCATCCTGATTTCTTTGAAATAAATCCCAACGAAGGTAAAACGACAATAGCCGTCGAACAGGTTAGAAAGCTGATTGCCGAAACTTATTTAAAACCGCAGTTTGATGCTTATCGGGTGATTATCATCAATCCCGCAGACAGCATGACACTATCGGCGGCAAACGCGTTTTTAAAATGTCTTGAAGAACCGACAGACCGTACGGTTTTTATCCTTTTAACGGCCAGAGCGAATAAGATACCGGCAACGATCGCGAGCCGATGCCAAAAAATTGATATCACATACCCTAAACCTGAAGTTTTAATTCCTTGGATGCAAAAGCAAGGCATCGATAAAAATCAAGATACACTAATAAAACTTTTACAAGCTTCCGCTATAAAATCTGACCAATTAACGGATAAGTTGATTTTGCAACAACGGATTCATTGTTTTGACGATTGGCTGGCGCTTGCAAAAGGAAATGCTTACCCTGGAATTATTTCAGAAAAATGGAAACTAATTCCGGAAACCGAACTATTAAATTGGGTAATTTCCTGGGTATCGGACTTGATTAAATGCGTGTACAAAATTGACAGGAAAGGCTTATGTAACCTTGATTTTATAAGCCAACTACAAAGTTTGTCGAAAAGGCTCGAAATAAAAGGACTTTTTACACTTTATTCGCTCTTACTAAATGCGAGGCAGCAAATAGGAAGTCCGCTTAATTTTCAAATAATGCTTGAAGAAATTCTAGTACAATGGGCAAGACTCAACGGGTGGAACTAACGATATGGCAGAAGCATCCCCAAGACAAGGCATCTTGTCGATTTCAATAAAAGATAAAAACACGTTATATCAAGCATATATGCCATTTGTCATAAACGGCGGGTTGTTTATACCCACCGACCGCGAATATAAAATGGGTCAGGAAGTCTTTATGTTGCTGAATTTGATGGAAGAAACCGAAAGGCTGCCGATTGCAGGAAAAGTCGTGTGGAAAACCCCCGTCGGTGCCGGATATAGGACAAGCGGTATTGGCGTCCAATTTAGCGACCAAGACGGCGGACTGGCTCGTAGCAAAATTGAAAACTACTTGGCAGGCAACACCGGCGACCGCTCTACCCACACCATGTAAAAATAATATCGGCATGGCCAATTTGCCGATAAAGATCAATTTTCAGCATACACATTCATGCTTATCGATTCCCATTGTCATCTCGACCGCATCGACCTTACGCCTTACGATAAAGATTTTGCCACATTTATGCAGGCAGTCGGTGAGAATCAAATCGAGCATCTATTATCGATATCGATCGATCTGGAATCCTATCCCGGCATGTTGGCGTTAGTGTCGGATTTCCCTCAAATATCAGTGACCGTTGGTGTCCATCCGAACGAACATGAAGGCAAAGAACCGACAGTCGAAGAACTGGTGGCGCTAGCCGATTCCAAAAAGGTCATTGGAATTGGTGAAACCGGGTTGGATTATTACCGGAGCGAAGGTGATTTGGAATGGCAGCATCGACGGTTTAAAAATCATATAGCTGCTGCGAAAATATTAAAAAAACCCTTGATTATTCATACGCGCGAGGCAAAAACAGATACGTTACAAATCCTACGGGAAGAAAATGCAAATGAGGTTGGCGGAATTATCCATTGCTTTACTGAAGATTGGGCGTTTGCCGAAGCGGCTTTGGATTTAGGATTTTATATTTCTTTCTCTGGCATCGTAACATTCAACAGCGCAAAAGAAATAAAAGAAGTTGCAAAAAAAGTCCCGCACAACCGTTACCTGATAGAAACCGATTCGCCGTATCTTGCCCCCGTACCATATCGCGGAAAGCCCAATTATCCGCTTTATGTACGCTATGTCGCTGAATGTATTGCCGGACTTCGCGGAACATCATTCGATGAAGTAGCCCGTCAGTCCAACGCAAATTTCCGGACGTTATTCCAAATATAAAAGAATTCGCATAATGTATATTATGTTAAATTAAATCGGTTATAAATAAATCGAAATGACCAGCGCACTCTTGTTCACCTGCAAATATTGACTGCACAATATTCTTACGAAATAAACTTTCCAGCCTTTTTTCAAATACATTAATGACAGATATCGAAGAAAATCAACGGAATAATAAGTCTGATCATTTAAAACACACCCCGATGATGCTGCAATACTTGCGCATCAAGGCAGAACATCCTGACACCCTCCTGTTTTACCGCATGGGTGATTTTTACGAGTTGTTTTACGATGATGCAAAAAAAGCATCGCAAATACTCGATATTACCTTGACCAGCCGAGGCCAATCGGCTGGAGTGCCTATTGCGATGGCTGGGATCCCTTATCATGCGGCTGAAAACTATCTCGCCAAGCTGTTAAGACATGGCGAGTCAGTGGCGATTTGCGAACAAATCGGCGACCCTGCAACCAGCAAAGGCCCGGTCGAACGTAAAATAGTGCGTATCGTCACGCCCGGCACAGTGACGGATGAAGCCTTGCTGGAAGACCGTAAAGATAACTTACTGGTTGCAATCTGTGTTATCAAAAACAAATACGGCATTGCCAGCCTGGATGTAACTAGTGGTCGCTTTGTATTACAACAGGTGGACAATGAAAACCAGTTGATCAGTGAAATCGGGCGGCTTAATCCGGCGGAACTATTGTTTTGTGAAGACTGGCTGCTGCCGTTAAACCTGAAACAGCGGAGCGGCTTATGCCGCAGGCCGCCTTGGCATTTTGAACCGGAGAGCGCCCGCTTGCTGGTGCTCAAACAATTCAATGCGCTAGACCTCAAGGGTTACGGCTGCGACAACCTGCTCGCCGCGATCGCCGCTGCGGGTGCGCTGCTCCAATATATTAAAGATACCCAGCAAGACGCCCTCCCCCATATTCAAGGCATCCGCACGGAAAGCAATGACGATTCTATTGCCCTGGATGCAGCCAGCCGTCGAAATCTGGAGCTTGACTTCCACCCGACAGGACAGCCGGAATTTACGTTATTGGGTGTGCTTGATAAAACTGCCACCGCAATGGGTAGCCGATGCTTAAGGCGCTGGCTGCATAGGCCGCTACGGAATCCCCCTGTCCTCAGAAACCGCTACGCTTGTATCGCCGGTTTGTTGGAGAACAAGGCGTTTAAAGACGTACAAACGGTTTTACGGCACGTTGGGGATATTGAGCGCATCAGTTCACGGGTCGCCTTGAAATCGGCAAGGCCACGGGATTTGTTGGTTTTAAGGAATACCTTGGCTGTTTTGCCCAAGTTGCAATCTTTACTGAGAAATACCGACATCCCCCATCTTCTTTCATTATTACAGCAGATTGGCGAGCACCCTGCCCTGCTGTCGCTATTGCAACAGTCAATCGTCGAAAACCCGCCGGTGTTGATACGGGACGGCGGTGTTGTTGCTCCTGGCTATAACCAGGAACTCGATGAACTAAGAAATTTAAGCCAGAATGCAGACCAATATTTAATCGATATGGAAAGCCGGGAAAAGCTGGCAACCGGCATCAACACGCTCAAAGTAAATTATAACCGTGTACACGGTTATTATATTGAAATTTCGCATCTTTACGCCGGGAAAGTCCCATCATATTACACCCGCAAGCAAACCTTAAAAGGCGCCGAGCGCTACATTACCGAAGAGTTGAAGGCATTTGAAGACAAGGTGCTTAGCGCCAGGGAAAAATCACTCGCTTTTGAAAAAGCCTTGTACGAGGAATTGCTTCTAAAGATCGCAGCAGACTTGCAGTCCTTACAACATTGTGCTTCAGCCCTCGCCGAACTGGATGTGCTGACAAATTTTGCCGAGCGTTCCGATACGCTAAATTTATCGCAACCGACCTTGACTGACAGGCCAGGGATCCAAATTGAAAGCGGCCGGCATCTGGTCGTTGAACAGGTCTCAGAGCTGCCTTTTGTCCCCAATGATTTAACTTTTACCAATAAACGCCGGATGTTGATTATTACCGGGCCTAATATGGGGGGCAAATCCACCTACATGCGGCAATCAGCACTGATTGTCCTCATCGCGCATATCGGCTGTTACGTCCCCGCAAAAAATCTGGTGTGCGGCCCCGTTGACAAAATTTTTACCCGGATAGGGGCATCGGACGACTTGGCCAGCGGCCGCTCAACTTTTATGGTGGAAATGTCCGAGACTGCAAATATCCTGCACAATGCAACAGCCAACAGCCTGATATTAATGGATGAAATAGGCCGCGGCACGAGCACTTTCGACGGCCTTTCCTTAGCCTGGGCGTGTGCCGACTATCTGGCTAAAGAGACCAAAGCCTTCACCTTATTCGCCACCCATTATTTTGAATTGACCGCACTGACCGATGAACAAAGAACCATCGCCAATGTACACCTCGACGCGATGGAACATGGCGACAAGATTATATTTCTGCATGCCGTTAAAGACGGCCCGGCCAACCAAAGTTACGGTTTACAGGTTGCGTCTTTGGCCGGCGTTCCCAGGCCGGTTATTGATAAGGCCAAAGCAAAGTTACGTGTGTTGGAAGATAAGGCGTATATCCAAAAACAAGAGGAATCCGGTATTAATCAGCTGGACCTTTTCACCAATCCTGACATCCATCCTGCTGTTTCCATTCTGGATGAAACCAACCCTGACGAGTTGAGCCCAAAACTTGCTTTAGAACTGGTTTATCGGCTTAAGGGTTTGATTTAATATGTTGGCTATTATTGTCCATCCCCCGAAATTGTAAAATTCGCTATAGAGTTTTCCATTTAAAGGCATCGTAAAGCGTTGCTCTCTTTAAATCTATCAGACCACCACGAGTGCCGCTGACCTTGTCTTTAAACAACGTGTCAGGAACCAACACCGGCATTGATTAATTGCATCCCGTTGAATATTGGTCGTCTGGCGGTCATCTCCCATAGAGTGTCGAAAAACAGGTGTTTTACGATGCCTGATCATAAAATTAATGAATGCCACCATGAATAAAGATCATTTAACAGTTCGCGTGTGATAGCGTACTTTGTTGCTAAATTCATTTTTTAAGTGGAGATAAGCATGAAGACGTTACCTAAATTGACAGCCCTTTGTTTTCTACTCTTGTTCGCGATAGGGGCGAATGCTAAATCAAGTTTCGACATTATTGCCGAACTCGATAGCGGCCCCGGCAATGTTACGGCAACGGATGATGGCCGGATCATTATGAGTTTGCACCAATTTTACCAGCCTAAATATACGGTGGTTGAATATAAGGACAATGTACTTAC
>JBGAWU010000013.1:0-15162 GCA_044227425.1 Methyloglobulus sp. | reverse complement strand
GCTTCGCGGAAACAGCAGCCTACCGGAAACGGTGAACGCTGGGTTGATCAACCCAGCGTTCAGTTCTGCATACAAAACCGGACATAGGGCTTCAGCTTACTAATCCCAACACGCATTATCATCCTAAGCAAACGGGAGGTGACTAATAAAATCATGAATGCACCAAACAATAAACAGAACATCAATGCATTTAAAGCCGTTTAATAAAGGAGACCAACATGAAAGCTAAACACATTCGGGAATTAATCACGGGGTTGTTGTTCATGGGCTTGCTTGCCTTTAATCCTGGCGTTCAGGCATCCGATCCTCCCAGCATCCCAAACGCCTGCATCTTTTTTAATAAGGTCGTCTATCATTTAACGACAGACCTTATAACCAACAGCGGCGTTAAGCTATTAGCCAATGATGTAAGGGAGGTCATCATCTTGGGCAAATTCAAAACCCCAACCAATACTCCAACTAATGTCACCCAAGCGTTGTTCACCGCCTTGTGCAGCGACATCAACAACTGCATCCACAACAGGGACAATACTAAAATCGATTCGGTGGAGTTTTCCGCGGACTGCGAAGACAGTGCGATAAAGAGGCTTGCAGTGCAGTGAGTAGGGAATAATGCGCGTATCCCTTATAAAAAATACGGCGCAATGCCTTTCGGTGATTGTTCCTCGTGACGGGATACATTTAGCCCAACAATCAGGCATCGATGATACCAATGGCTCAAAAAAAGGTTGAAAGGTTACGCATGGGGCTTAATGTCTCGTGCGGCTTAACAATAACAATCCCGTTTTATACATCGTCAAACAAGGTTTTCCCATGAAAATAAAAATATTAAAAAATGACACACTCATTGCAGCGGAGCCAAGAAAGCGCCGGACTCTATAATCCTTATTCGGGTTACCGCGCTAAAACTTTAAATATCCATTTTGCAAATTCTGTCGAAAGCTTTCAGATAAGTCGCAGAACACAGGGTATTCATTCCAAGATCAGCCAGATAACGTATAATCTGGCGTCTTTTAAATCTTGTATTGAATGAATACTCCCGACCGTTTTAAGTATCTCACCCAGCAATTGCCGTTATGCCTTAACCAAGATCGCCATGTCTGCAAGCGGCAACTGGATCGTTTACGGAGTGAGTTTCAAAAAGGCAAGAACCCGTCTGAACAGCTGGTTGCGCTATCAGCCCGGATTGAACGCTCAGTTGCGCTGAGAAACAAGCGATTGGCTAGCATTCCAGTGTTGAATTTCCCCGATTTGCCGGTTACTGGCCGGAAAGATGAAATTGCCGAGCTGATCAAGAATCATCAAGTCGTGGTGGTATGTGGGGAAACCGGTTCCGGCAAGACCACGCAATTGCCAAAAATCTGTTTGTCGCTGGGACGGGGCGGGACAGGCATGATTGGTCATACCCAACCGCGGCGGATTGCCGCTCGTACCGTCGCTGATCGGATTGCCGAGGAATTGGGCGAACCTTTAGGTAAATCGGTCGGTTATAAAATCCGTTTCAACGACAAGACTCATGCAGAGTCGTTAATCAAGTTGATGACCGATGGGATTTTGCTGGCTGAATCGCAGAACGACCCTTACCTCAATCAATACGATACGATCATTATCGACGAAGCGCATGAGCGCAGTTTAAATATCGATTTTTTGCTCGGCTACCTGAAATGGCTGCTGCCGAAACGCCCGGATTTAAAGCTGATTATTACCTCGGCGACCATTGATACCGAACGCTTTTCCAGTCACTTTAATAATGCCCCCATCATTGAGGTCTCCGGACGCACTTATCCTGTGGACATTCGGTATCGCCCGATCAGCGAGAATGACGAAGACGATGAAACAACCGATGAGCTGCAGAACGCCATCCTCGATGCTGTCGATGAACTGTACCGGGATTTACGCGGCGACATCCTGATTTTTCTCAGCGGCGAACGCGAAATCCGGGAAACCACCGATTCCCTCAGAAAACATCGACCATCGCTGTATGATATTTTGCCTTTGTATTCCAAACTTAGCATCAGTGAGCAAGAGCGGGTATTTAATCCCAAAGGCGGCAAAATCCGTATCGTGTTGGCGACTAATGTGGCGGAAACCTCGTTGACCGTACCCGGTATCCGTTGCGTCATCGACACCGGTCACGCCCGCATCAGCCGCTACAGTCACCGCAGTAAAATCCAGCGTTTGCCGATTGAGCGTATTTCCCAATCCAGCGCCAACCAGCGCGCGGGACGTTGCGGCCGGGTGACGGAAGGCATTTGCATCCGCTTGTATTCGCATGACGACTATAGGGCGCGTTCGGAGTTTACCGAACCGGAAATTCTGCGCACCAATCTCTCGGCTGTTATTTTGCAGATGATTTCCTTGAATCTCGGGGATATTGAAGATTTTCCCTTCATCGAGCCGCCGGATGACAAGATGATCCGGGATGGCAAGACGGTTCTGCATGAAGTCAATGCCTTGGATAAACAAGGAAAAATTACCGAAGTCGGGATGCAACTTGCCAAGTTTCCGACCGACCCTAAATTGGCGCGGATGTTGATTGCAGCCGCGCATGAACATTGTTTAACAGAAGTAACGATCATTGTGTCGGCATTAAGCGTGCAAGACCCGCGTGAAAAGCCTGCGGATAAAATGCAGCAAGCCGATGCTAAACATGCGGCTTTCCGGCACCCCGAATCGGATTTTTTGACGTTGTTAAACCTTTGGAATCTATACGAGGAGCAAAAAAAGCATCTTTCCAACAGCAAACTTAGGAAATATTGCACCGAAAACTTCCTGTCTTATATGCGGATGCGGGAATGGCATGATATCCATAGCCAAATTATGCAGGTCGTCAAAGGCGACATGAAGTTTCATCCGAATACCGACAATGCAGGTTATGAAAAAATCCATCGTGCTTTATTGACCGGGCTGTTGTCGAATATCGGTTTCCGGCACGACCCTTACGAATATTTGGGCGCCCGCGGACTAAAGTTTTTTATTTTTCCGGGTTCTGGTTTGCATAAAGTTAAACCGAAATGGATTATGGCGGCTGAGCAAGTGGAGACGTCTAAGGTTTATGCCCGTACAGTCGCAAAAATCGAGCCGGAATGGATAGAGGCATGCGCCGACCATCTGGTAAAACATAATTACTACGATCCGCATTGGGAGAAAAAGGCGGGACGTTGCGGGGTGTATCAACGGACATTGTTGTACGGATTGACGTTGCAGGCCGGACGCAAGATTCCCTATGAAAATATCGACCCGAAATCGGCGCGGGAAATGTTTATCCAGTCGGCCTTGGTTAGCCACGAATACCATAGCAATGCGCCGTTTTACGTCAATAACCAAAAATTGCTGGAAGAGGTCGGATATATCCAGCATAAAGGTCGCCGGGTCGATTTGGTTGAGGACGAGTTATGGTTGTATTCGTTCTACGACCAAAAACTACCGCAAGAAGTTGTCAACGGAATTACCCTGGATCAATGGCGGAAAAAGGTCGAACGGGAGAATCCCAAACTCCTGTTTTTAAATAAAGAAGATTTAACGCGCGAAAAAAATCAGGTTGTTAACGAATGGGATTATCCGGACAGTAAAAAAGCCGGCAATTTGACCATAAAGTTACAATACCGTTTCGAACCGGGCCACGACGAAGACGGCGTTACCGCCATTGTGCCGGTGCATCAACTGAACCAGTTAACGGCGGTTCCGTTCGACTGGCTGGTTCCGGGCTTGCTGGAAGAAAAATGCATTGCGCTTGTCAAAGCGTTGCCCAAACCGTTAAGGAAGCATTTTGTGCCGGTACCTGAAACTGTCAAACGATGTTTGGAAATCGAACCTGATTTTAAAGGTTATCTGCAAGAATGGTTGAGTAACCGTTTACGAAAACTAACCGGCGAAGCCATTCCCTTGAACGCATGGGATTTGCAAAGTTTGCCCCTCCATCTTCGGATGAATTTCCGCGTTATCGACGATCAAAGCAAGCTTCTGGATTACGGACGGGATTTAAAGCAGTTGCAGGATAAATACGCAATTAAAGCAGGGAAAAGTTTCGACCAAATCGCCGCGGACGAATTGAATTATACCGGCTGTATCCAGTGGGCATTCGACGATTTGCCGACAACCTATTCCTTTACCCAGGACGGTCAGCCGTTTGTAGGGTTTCCTGCCATCGTTGACGAAGGCAATGCGGTTGGCGTCAAGATTTTCGATACCCAACAGAAAGCCGAAGCCGCGCACCGTAACGGTTTGGTTCGCCTGTTTCAGTTGAGTTTAAGGAAAGAATGCACGTATCTGTTGAAAAATATGCCACAGTCGGCGGCTTTGGAGCTGGCATATAACCGTTTGTCGCTCCATCCGTTATTGCAAACCCAGAATGATAAAGGGCAAATTTCTTTTAAAGACGATCTTTTATTTTCGATATTTCACGAGATATTTGTTGAAGACAAAACTGTCAGGACCCAAGCGGACTTCGAACAAACATTGAAAGAGAATAAAGCCCGGCTCATATCGGTTGCCAACGAAATTGCAAAAACGGCCTTGGACATTATGGCTACTTATAATGATATAAAGACGTCGTTAACTCGTTTAAATGCCCAAGACTCAAGATTACTCGACATCAATGGGCAACTGGATGTCATGATTTATGTGGGATTTATCCGCTACACCCCGGCGCAACAACTAAAAGCCATCCCCCGGTATTTAAAGGCAATCGCTTATCGTCTGGAAAAGCCTGACAACGACAAACAAAAAATCATGGAAATCAGCCGTTATTCAATGCGATTCTGGAAAGAGATCGAAAAAAAGGCAAAAAAAGATGTATTAATACCCGAATTGGATGCTTTTCGTTGGGCGTTGGAAGAGTTCCGTGTGTCGCTTTTCGCCCAGCATTTGAAAACGGCCTATCCTATTTCCGCCAAGCGATTGGATAAGGCTTGGGAGGGGCGCTGTTAACATGAAAACTGAGGGTGTTAACGATTTTGTAATCCTGATATTACACCAAAGTAAGCGATTCAAAATCAATTGTGCACAGAAAGAATCAATAGGTTAGATGTCCCCTTTTGAAACCCCGTAGTAAATGGGTGTTTTTATCATAATTTATTGATTTTTTTATAAAAAACGTATTTGTCTTGTTTGTGGTCAATCTAAGAAAAGCCCAGTAAAAACGGCTATTAAGCGGCTTAAAAAACACATTTTCCACAGAGTTATCCACACTGTTTGTGTATAACTGTGAAGAAGTCCGCGTTTTTAATAAGTTAACGTGGTCTCCTAGGTTTTAGGTGCAAATTGGAACTAAACTATTTCAATTTTGGACGCTCCAGGTAGGGCGCATTCGGTAAAAGTCCAGTTATAACGCGGTATAATTTGGACCAGGGTTAGGTTTTATGGCTTTAATTTCATTCGATAGATCAGCCCATTTGTTAAACCAAGCACAATCCTTTAATGACGATAGATAAAGCTCGCTAATTCCATGACGTTTAATCATGAGCTTATCGGCTATGCCGCCGCGATTTTTACGACGGGTTCGTTTTTACCGCAAGCGTTAATGACGATCAGGACAAAAGACACTACATCGCTTTCGTTCGGGATGTATAGTTTATTTACCCTAGGCGTTTTATGCTGGTTGGTTTATGGTATTTTTTTGGACAATTGGGCTATTATTGCTGCAAATGCCATAACATTGCTGTTAGCGGCCTGCATCCTGTCATTTAAAATCTATAATACCTTCATTAAAAAGACCTAAACTCGCAAATTGGCCCGATAAAATCGCGCTGAAAACTAAATGCTGTATTGATTCATTCCTATTCCTGATAGATAAAAATAAACCTTAAACCGGAAAGCAGAGAGTAATCTTTAAATGACTAAAAAAGTAACATTGACCCAGTTTATTATCGAGCAGCAACGGGAAGAGTTTCCCGGCACATCCGGTTCTTTCACGGCATTGTTAAACGATATTGCCACGGCGTGTAAAAAAATATCCCACTATGTCAATCGAGGCGAGTTGATAGGCGTCCTCGGCAGTGCGGACTCGGAGAACGTCCAAGGTGAAGTTCAAAAAAAACTGGACATCATCACGAATGACATCATGGTAAACGCCCTGAACTGGACCGGCCATCTCGCGGGCATGGCTTCGGAAGAAATGGACGATGTCATCAAAATCCCCAGCCATTATCCCAAAGGAAAATATCTGGTTGCGTTCGACCCCTTGGACGGGTCGTCGAACATCGACGTTAACCTCGCCGTCGGTACGATCTTTTCGATATTGCGGACGCGCGAAGGCGTCGACCCGGATTTACATGATTTCCTGCGCAAAGGTATCGAACAAGTGTGCGCGGGTTTTGTTTTGTACGGACCTTCGACAATGATGGTGTTGACGACCGGCCACGGCGTGAATGCCTTTACCCTCGACCAGGATATTGGCGAATTTATGTTGACGCACCGGAACATGCGGATACCCGAAGCAACCGCCGAATTCGCCATCAATATGACCAATCAACGCTTTTGGGAACCGCCCGTACAGCGTTATATCGACGAATGTTTGCGAGGTACGGAAGGCCCGCGTGGAAAAAACTTCAACATGCGTTGGATTGCATCATTAGTTGCCGAAGTATATCGAATCCTTACCCGCGGCGGCATCTTTATGTATCCGCTGGATTCGCGCAATCCGGAAAAACCAGCAAAATTACGCCTGATGTACGAAGCCAATCCGATGGCGTTTATCATCGAACAGGCGGGTGGCCTTTGTTCGACGGGGCGCGAGCGCATCCTGGATATTAAACCGACCGATATTCACCAGCGCGTACCGCTGATTTTAGGGTCGAAACAGGAAGTGGAAAGGGTTGTTGGTTATCATTTGGAGGGATAAACACGCATCGTTTTCCGTTGCTTTCGACGTTAATAAGGCTATCCATCAAAAAGCAAGACTGAAATTCATATCCCCATCGTTTAAAGTTAAATTGCTTCTGTGAAAGGATACCCCTGAATAACACCTTTTATCCGGGGTATTCTTTATATTTAAAAAATTAATAGACTAAAAGTATTGGTATCTTAATTTTCGATTCGCTGCAAACGAATGGGGTTAACAGTTGTCTAACTGCCGAACTACAGCTATTTTTTATCAAAATACTCAGGCAGGTGAAATATGGGCGTTATAACAAAAACACAACACAACGAAGAAAAGCTGCAATCTTTAAAAAGGATCACGAGTGTGGTTTATTTATGCCAGGTGCTTACTTTTGTATTAGCCGGTTTGCCGTTATTAATTGGTGTCGTGATCAATTTATTGAAGCGGGACGAGGTGGAAGGTACTTGGCTGGAGTCCCATTTCAATTGGCAAGTTAAAACCGTGTGGGTTACGCTTTTAGGGTTTGCGCTTGCCGGATTTACTCTTACCGTGGGAATCGGGCTGTATATTTTATTGCCTACCCTGGTGTATTTGGTTTATAGAATTGCCGTTGGCTGGACAGCCTTAACGGCAAATAAGCCTATAAACGAATGATGCCGGAAAGCAGTGGTTTTCAAACGGTTGTCAAGCCTTTGGGGCTGATAGAACGATAGTTCATTTCAGCCTTGGCTATCGGAACCATTCTTGGTGAAATACAGTAAAACACCCGCTAAGCCGAGCACGAGCAAGGGAACGGCAAAGTAACCGTGTTGCGGGCCGTCAGAATTGGTGCCGCAGCGTTTGAATGCTGGATCGTCCGATTCGTTGTAATGCTTGCTGTTTTTTAATGGAAACGGGTCTTTCTGAAATTCGGCAGCCCATGCTACCGAACCCACGTTGAGTCCTGTCTGTTGGTTGCCGGAGAATATAAGCGGCAAGCTGTTAACTAGTAAAGCAATGATAAGTGGTTTAATGGTACTTTTTAGCATGATTTTTTCCTCGTTTTTAAACAAGAAGTTATTGCGATGAATTATTAATCAATTCAGCGTAACTTATCAGGAATTTGAAAAAAAGCGACCATTTCTTTTCACCAGGCCATCGGATGGTTGTAGTTTCCTTAGCGTTAATTTTTTGGTCGAGAATTGACTGAGCTTACTGTCATTCAATGTTTCAACCAGGAAAATTGTATGAATATCAACGATAAGAAAAATAATTGTTCCCTAGATGTACCCCGGGTATTTATTTATATTCGATAAGCGTGGACTGCTTCGACAAGAGTTTAAGGCTTGCAAAACGGATAATCCCGGTTATTTGGGGGAATTTTCCCAACACCACAAAAAAACTGTATAGAAACGAATTTTTTCTGGAATTACGGTCAACCGGATGCAACAACCCAATTTTAAGGATTTGCGCAATATAGACGAGTCCGCCTAAAAAAAGCCAAGGGCTCAGTGTAAAACCTGAAATAAGTATCACTGCAGGTACAACGCCACCCCAGAATAAAATACTCCGGGTTTCTTTAACCCAATATTTTTCGGATGAATTGCCGTGCAGATAACTCCCTTGTGCGTAAGCGAAACCTGCCCGTTTACTGCGTCTCCACCATTGTGCAAACCTTGTCATTGCAGCGTCATGCCATCCCATTTCTGTATCCAACCGATAGAGTTTCCAGCCGTTTTGCCGCATCCGAAAGCACATTTCCGGTTCTTCGCCAGCGATCAGGTCTTCCCGGAAGCCGTTGGCTTGTTCGAAAGCATGGGTCCTGATGAGGGCAATGCCGCCGCAGGCAGTACTTTCTCCGACTGGCGTGTCCCATTCAATGTCGCATAGCTGGTTGTAAATTGAGGCGTTGGGGAAACGCTCTCTCAACCGGCCGGTGACTGCGGCGTATTGTGGATTTGAGTTTAAAAAGTCTAATCCACGTTGGATCCATCCTTCTCTAAGTTCACAATCGCCGTCGATGAATTGAATATAACTTAACGTCGGGTGCGCCCTTTTTAGGGATTCGAACCCGGCATTCCTTGCCCTTGCTGCGGTGAAAGGACGTGATAAATCCAAGTTAACAATCATTGCGCCTAATTGTTCCGCCGATTCGATACTGTTATCGGTGGAACCTGAATCGACATAGACAACGATATCGGTGTCACGAAGGGCTGATTTAATGCAGCGAACGAGACGTTCCCCTTCATTCCTGCCGATGATAATGATGCCTAAAGTGTTATTGATCATGGTTATTATGTATGGGCAAATAGCTTTTCCGGTTGTATTGGCGAATCCGCGACCATTGGCAACATTGCATCATTTATTGAAGAAATTAAAGTTTACAAAATCCCGCAAAAAAAATGCCGGATTCTCATCGGGCTTATTCTGTATTTTCTGGCGGATACGAAACAACGAGAATGCCAATGCCCAAACCAAATTAGTAAAAAATAAATAAAAACGACCATGATTTTTTAAAAAATATCTTTTCCTCGATTCAAACCAGTATCGAGGCCGCCTTTTTTGGGTGTGATTGGTTATGCCTGTCGAGCTGCCGGGGAAGTGCGTTACTCGGCTGGCGGGGATGTGCCAGCAAGTCCAGCCCGCTTTTTTGGCTTGTAAACAAAAATCCGTCTCTTCAAAATATAGAAAATAACCTTCATCGAACAAGCCGATGTCGTCGAAAACTTCTTTCCGGATCAACATGCTGGCACCGGAAATCCAATCGACACACATAGGTTGGGGCGAACTCGGTAAGGCTACCTGCCATTTATGAAGTAACCGGGAAATTATGCCGAGTTTTAAGCCATTATCTAATTCACTAAAAATGCTATGAAATCTGAATGCTGAGCATTGAGCAACGCCATCTGCGCCTTCAAGCCGGGAACCGGTTATCCCCACCCGTGGATTTTCTTCCATGAAGTTTACTAACTTAAGCAGCGTGTTTTCGTGGGCTAGCGTATCGGGATTCAACAACCAGTAAAAGTCTGGATTGATACCCTGTTTTTTGGCGTATTCGATGGCTAAATTGTTGCCTGCCGAAAAGCCTGAGTTGGTTTCGGAGCCAAGGAAGTAAGCATTAGGATTGTTTTCAGTCCAACTGCTGATTAATTTAGCAGAGTTATCGCCGGAACAATTATCTACAACAATGACGTTAACATATGGGTTCAATATGCTTTTTAATGATTCAAGACAGTTGACAACCAACTCTCCTGTCCGATAGTTTACGATTACAATAAGTACACTCTTGTTGATAGGATCCATTAATTACCTCGTTTGGCGGTTTTGCTAAATGCAAAAGATAGCTGCCCAGGTGAACAAATTCGCTGTCGGCTGCATTGGGTCACATTTTAAACGATTCACCCGACGATGTTTGAACCAGTCGCGAGCAGCCGGTAACAGAAACGTTAAATTCGAAGGTTACGTTTATTCGTTGGCCATGAACGCCGACCTGTCAAGGGTAGATTGAGTTGCCCCGTTGCTGACGAAGCCAGTCCGAATGCTCATTATTCGTTATTTTAGGTGCAGTTTATCAATCTCATTCATCTGCAGTAATGCATGCTTATACAATGAATCAATTTTGAGATACCGTCCCGCTTTTTCTTTAAGGAACAATAAGAAACCGTATCGACGGATGGCGAATTTGTATTTGTAAGCCGCATTGTGAAACGCTAATGAAAGACGCTGAAATAGCGAAGGAGCGTACTCTGGACTAGAAACTGTTTGATAACCAAGGCCAGCCATTAAATTTCTAGCCTTTAATTCAACCAATGCTATGTCTGTGGCCGATAACTTGGTTTTCCATTGCTCAATCAATTTTATATCCGGGGCGGAATAGGTAGAATTATTAGAATAATTCAGCATTTCTTTTGAATAGGCCAATCCTAAAAAATGGCAAATCTGGTTTAATTCCTGTTCTACATTTCGGACAAGGTTTTCATAATAGAGGTTGTAAATTTTTTCAGCACTTATTTGTCGTTGGAGTTGTTGCCACGATTTTTCCGTGCTGATCCAATGATCGATACCATAATATACGTTTCCTGCCCAACCCATGTCGATACTGGAGCGGGCAACGTCGCGAGGGTCACGGATAAGGTGGATATATTTGGCTTTCGGAAAAATAAAGGGGATTCGGTGAAAATTCCGATGAATATTTAAGGCAAGTATGGATTTGTGTTTTCTGGCCTGCTGAACAAACGAAACCAGTAATTCTTTGACCGGTAACGTGTTATCGATAGTAAGTTGTTGGGACTGGAAGATCCGGTTAAGTTCCAGCCATTGGTGAAATTCTGCAGGTTCCGGCAGGCTGCCATCATCACCGACACGGTCGAATAGAAAATCGAATTCACCTGGATTTTCAATGTCCGGGTGATTATCCAACATCAAATGTACCATGGTTGAGCCGGAGCGAAGGGCGCCAGCTATGATATATAAGTTATCCATAAAATATTTAGGCTATTTAGTCCAAGCAGTTAAATCACTATGCGTTAATTTTTCAACCCATTTTGTGCTCATTTCGAATTCGCTCAACAATTTTTGTCTTTCCGCTTGGGTGAGTTTTTGTGGGGTATAAGATTGATCGATTTTTTTAGAGCTTTTGATTAAAGAGTTAATCAGTACATCCTTTAATTGTTTAGGAATAAGCTGTTTGAACCAATGGTATCCTGGAAGTTTTTTAAGCTGGTCGGTGATGGCATTTCTTTTGCGGGAGTGTAAGAAATCTACGCTTATATTTTTCTTTTCATAAGTAAAATAGCTTTCATCGTAGGTTAAAGAAAGAAAATCGCACACCGTCTTCATGGTGGCGGAGGGCCGAGTATTCAAATCGTCAGTAAATAAAAGCAAAATGGAGTTCATATCAAAGTATTTTGCATATTGTTCCAGTTGCAGTTGATAGTCGCTTGAATCTAAACACATAGGGTCATGGGATACAAATTCACTAAAGGTTTCCCTGAACGGTTCGTTAGGATGCAGTTCTTTTGAGTATCGATGGATGAAATGCGAATAAGCCCTTTCGACCGGATGCCTCATAATATAGATTAATTTTGCATTTGGATTAAACGCATGAATTCTTTGGGCAGCAAGTGGATATTGAGGATAACGGGTATATCCTGTTGATGCGTCAATGATGGTCTGGCCTTCTTTTGCGCCTTCATAGTTTTGTCGATACCAAGTTAACCCTTTGGTAAAATTTTCATCGAAGGAAAAAAATTCGGGTTCTTTTTTGGCGCCCACATAGACATCCGGATGCATGGATAAAAGATGGGCTAGGGTAGTGGTGCCGGATTTTGCAGCACCGATGATGAATGTATTAGGCGAGCTATAATTTTTATTGTCTTGAATTTCAGCCATTATAAATGCCCCAATAATTTTCCATGGATATGATTAATTTGCCTATCATGAAACCTACAAAAAAAAAGGGGTAAACAATCACTTCCCGCTTTAAAGACAGCATACCCGTGCGATGTAAAAAAAACGACCCGAAAAAAATCCTCACATAGCCCTGCAAGGCAATTACTATAACCGTAGCGTAAAAGCCGTAGAGGTAAAATACCAACGGTAATAAGGTGTAGTACAAAATCAGCTGGAGCACCGACAGCTTTACGTTGTAATGGGGTTTGCCGATTGCGATAAACAATTGGTTCATCAATACCGTGCTGGTCGCCAGTAGAGACAAGGATAGCGTTTCCAGCATCCATCCTGCCTCTTTATATCGGTCGTCGTAGAGAATTTCTATAATTTGGCTTCCTAATACGAATAAAACGCCCGCAGTTGACATGGCAATAGCGTCGATTTTGAATTTTACAGTGTAGAAGATTTTTTTTAAGTTGCTTGGGTTATTTCTATAGACTTCACCAAGCACAGGCAAAAAGACCGCATTGATTAATTTGGTGAACATATCGTTAACGGCGGTCGCCAAGAAAAAAGCAACCGTATAAATACCCAGCATCTCGGGGGTGACAAGTCCTCCCAGCAGGAATTTGTCGCTTTGCATCAACAAGAAGCTCAAGATAGAAGAAAAAAATATCCATTTCCCGAAATGAATGATTTCTTTTACCGCACTTTTATCCCAACAAAAACGGCAGCGGTTACCTAAGTTAAAAATGTGAGAAAACAGCATCTTTAAGGTAACCGTGGTTAAAGAACCGTAAACCAATGCCCAAATGCTATGGGTGTGATAGGCCCAATAAATCATAAAGGTTAAGCCCAGGCTTTGGCTTAGAAGGTCGATTGTCACTTGCTTTCCAACCATTAGTTTTCGGTTTAGTAACGGCAATTGGATGGAATTGAATCCGGCAATGACGGATGATATCGACATTAAGGCCAAAATGAGAGGAAATTGGGTGTCGTTATAGACGGTGTTTTTCGGTAACAGGCCGTATACACCGAGCAAATAAAATACGCTGCAGATGGTCAGGTTGACGAGCAGGATCGAAAATCCCCGAATAATTTGGATGGTCCACGCGGTGTTCAAATAATCGGGATCCTCGCCACGTTTGCTTTTGACAATGTTTTGCAGTAATCCCAGGTCGGAGAACATGCTCAATCCCACAAGAATCACATTGACAACAGCCAGCATCCCGAACATTTCTGGTGCGAGTAGCCTTGTTAACACTAAATTACTGCCGAACCGCAACCCTTGCGAAAAAACATGGCCTATTAATACCAGTCGCCCGGCTTTAATTGTCCGTCGTTTTAAATTATCCGTATTCGTGTTCATTTATTTTTTCTATCCTCTATACTTCCGCATTCGGACGTATTCTACGGTATTATGATTTTTTGTTATTTTAGTACAGCTAAATGTCAGAACAGTTAAGCTCGCTCATTTATATCATTTGCTTGAGTTATGGCGCATTTATGGTAGCCGCGTTAGCGTCACCTGATGTAATTATTTCCGCTAAAGAATTTAAAACTTGGCGCAATATTTGGTATGCCGTTGTTTTGGTAGGCCTTTTATCTTTTAATATCTGGCTGTTTTATCTTGTTGTTATTGTTTGTATTTCTCTTGTTATTCCGGCTAAAGTCCAAAGCCGTGTTATCTACTATTTCCTGCTTTTTTGCGCCTTACCGGAGTTGGCTATTTTAATTCCTGGTTTTGCCGGGATAAATAATCTTTTTGAATTTACTTATAACCGCGCATTGACGATTACGTTGTTTCTCGTCCCATTCCTGACAAAATCGCATTCTCCGCGTTTTTTATCATTGTCAACGGACAAATATTTGTTTTTGTACATCGGTTTGATTGCGGTACTTAATTATCGGGGCGATACCTTGTCTAATGCGTGCAGGGAGCTATTTCTTGTGCTGATCGATATATTTTTACCTTACTTTATGATCACGCGTTACCTTACGTCGACAGAAATGATTAACCGCGCGATCTTCGCCTTATTCTTAGGCATTGCCCCGATTGCAGTCATTGGAATTTTTGAGACGCTTAAACATTGGCACCTTTACACCAATCTGAGCATTCGATTATTAGGGCATTCACCTTTTCGCTATGACATCCGCTCCGGATCCTTACGGGCGACAGGAATTTTTTCAAGCCCGATTGTGTTGGGTTATGTCATGGTTATTGCTTTCGGTTTGCTGTTATATCTTAAGCCATTAATCAGTAAACAAAAACTGGCTAATTTTGCGGGGGCTTCGATTTTTGTTTGTCTACTGGCAACCATGGCAAGAGGCGCATGGATTGGTTTTGCGGTGTTAGTCACTTGTTATCTGTGGACAGGGAAAGCCGCTATGAAACAATTAGCCAAACTTGCCGTGGCCGGACTGGCAGGGCTGCAAATTTTAATATTAACTCCATATGGTGATAAATTTATTGATTTGCTGCCATTTATTGGCACCCAAAGAAGCGATACAGTCGATTATCGGAAACAGTTGCTTGACGTTAGTTGGTTGGTGTTTCAGAGACATCCTTGGTTTGGGTTGCCGAATTATCGCGAGTTGCCAGCAATGGAAGAAATGAGGCAAGGCCAGGGTATTATTGATGTGGTAAATTCATACATTAATATTGCCTTATCTTTTGGTGGGGTTGGGCTGGTCTTATTCCTTACAATCTTTCTAGTGGCGTTATTGAAATGTTACAAATTAATTAAAATACTGCCGCCAGATGAAACGGACCTGATCCGCTTAGGAAGGGTATTGTTTTCTACCTTGGTCGCCGTGTTAGTCATAATATTTACGGTCAGTTCAATTGACTACATCCCTAATTTTTATTGGGCGCTCCTCGGTTTGATAGGTGCTTATTTGCGAGTTTGCAAGCAGAAATATCAGTTAAGGAATATTTAGCGGGTTTGCCTTGCCGATTTAAGCTAACTAAT
>JBGAWU010000139.1:0-6519 GCA_044227425.1 Methyloglobulus sp. | reverse complement strand
TTCCCACGGCATTTGATTAAACAAATCCAGTGTGGCTTGTTTGGGAAATACTGTCACTTCACTGATTGCAGTTACGGACAGTTGGTCGTGAGGTTGCTGGATAGCAAAATAGGTTGCATGATTGCCGAAAAAATCCAGCCGATCTTGGTAATCCACGGGCGCAGGATAAATCTCTAAACGGCTGCTGTTACAGGTTTGCCGCCAGAAATCTCTCGGTTGTAATCGTGCTTCATTTTGGCATAACCCTACGGGTTGGCTATAGAAATAAAGCGTCGTATGGGTAACGCGATATTTCACGGTTCGTTCTCGCCCGGATTCGACATCATAAGCTGTGAAGCTTGGGCGTGGCTAAAATAAGCATCTGCGATGACTTCAGCGATCCGCCATAACAAAGTGGCTGTATTCGATAACACGTTATTTAAGGTTGAGTAAAGTCTTTCACTTTGGTTGATCTGTGTTAATTCAAGCGCATTACAGAGGCGTAAGTCCGTATAGGCTTTTAAAATTAGCCGTTCTTCCTCACTTAGATGGCTTTTACAATTTCCACGCGGTAACGCACTAATATGGATAGATAATTGATGCAATTGATAAGCCACCGAACGCGGATGAGTTTCATCCAGTAACAGTAATTCCAGCACTAAAGGCAGTTGAATAAAAGAACGGTAGCGGCGCTGATAAATCGTTAAGCTGTCGGTCGAAACGAGGACAGCTTCCAGTACTTGGTTTTGTAGGACGTCTTCATAATGTAATACGACGGTTGCCCGAAGTAGTGCAACTAACCCCAGCGCCCGTTCCAGCCGTCGGCCACTGTCCAGCATTAGCCAGGCTGCTTCCCGCGTCATGCTTTCGCCGGTTAACCCTGAGAATGCGACGATGCCACGAATTAGCTCATCCAGATATCTTTGTAACTGTTCGACATTTATTTCATTATTTACGACGCGTTGCTGCCAGCGGCGCTGGACGTGATCGACGCAACGCCAGGTATCTTGCGACCATAAATCGCGTATATTAAATGCGGTTTGCACAAAGGCCTGTATATTCGCTGTCAGCCCCCCTTTCCTCGAGCCGTTTTTAGTAACGGACAATAATTCGGGTTCAGGCGTTTTTAGGCGTTGGGTATCGCAATTTAGAAATCCGGGATAGGCGCCTGTGACTTGAGTTAAGGCGGGTAATAATATCTTAAGACTATCACTGTCGGGCAGCTCGCTTTGTTCCTGTGTTTCCCTCAGCTGTAACACTACCGTTCGCATCAGTCTGGCTGACGTTTCAATTCGCTCAACATGCCTACCAACCCAAAACAGATTGTCGGCAGCACGGCTCGTTAAGGGTTCGATAATGGCATCAATTAACTGGTTTTGTTTCGGCTGGCTCCACAAATTCACCGGTTTATCGGGTTCCGAAGCGAGTACCCAGGTGTCTTTACTAATCCCGCCAGCTTGGTTGGAAACGACGAAATCATGTTTTTGCCGGGCGATACGGGTCAAGCCGCCCGGCATCACCACATATTCATCACCGCTCGCGACGACAAAGTTGCGTAAAATAGCGTTCCGTGGTTCGATTCTGTGATCGATAAAAGCGGGTAACGTGGAAAAATCGACGTGTTCCTGACCGACGAATAAATGCGGCTTGACTAAAATTTGGTTGCGTAGATGCTCCTTTTCCAGATCGTCTAACTCGCCAGCAAATACGGCATGATTTCCCAAACTGCGGTTAATAGGCTTTATAACTAGGCTATCAAGGTTTTTCAGGACAAAGTCCAGTTCGCGCCGCTGTCCGCACCACCAGGAGGCAACAGAAGGAATCCTAAGTTCCTCATTCAAAAAATGACGGGCTAATCTGGGTAAAAACGCGAGCAACCCTGGATTTTCCAGAATGCTGCTGCCTAAGGGGTTGGCGATGGCGACATTACCACGTCGTACTGCTTCCAGCAATCCCGCTACGCCGAGCTGTGAATTACTGCGGAACGCCAGGGGGTCACAAAATGAATCGTCAACACGCCGTAAAACCACATCGACAACTTGCAGGCCTGACAATGATTTAAGCCATAAGCGACCGTCACGCACGGTTAAATCTCCGCCCTGGACGAGGGTAAAGCCGAGATAAGCGGCTAAATAAGCATGTTCAAAATAAGTCTCATTGAGTGGGCCGGGCGTGAGAAGGACAATGCGGGGATCCTCTTTGTTGTGGGGCGCTATATCGGCGAGACCTTTACGTAGCGCTTTAAAGAAGCCCGATAAGCGGTGGACGTGCGTTTCCCGAAAAATTTCCGGGAATACCCGGTTCATCACCGTGCGATTTTCTAAGGCATAGCCAGAACCGGAGGGTGCCTGCGTACGGTCATCCAATACCCACATCCGCCCTTTTGGGTCGCGGGCAAGGTTTGCCGAATAAATCGTCAAGTACTGTTGTTGGTTTTTTAATGTATCGACACAAGGCCGAAAAAAACCTTCATGTCCAAAAATAAGTTCGGCAGGCAATAAGCCTTTTTTCAATAAATCCTGTTTGCCGTAAATATCCTTCAGGATCAGGTTAAGCAGTTCAGCACGTTGTTTAAGTCCCGCTTCAATAATTAACCATTCTTCACTGCTAATCAAAAGCGGGATGGGATCGAGTTTCCACGGGCGGGTTAACTTTTGTGAATCACCGTAGACATTGTAGGTAACCCCGTTTTCCCGTAACAAACGTTGGGCTTCACGGCGGCGCAGTTCAAGTTTTTCGCTATCCATGGCTTCAATGGAAGCCATAAAACGTTCCCAATAAGGGAACGCTTTGTTATCCGTTGCATACATCTCATCGTAGATGCCCAATTGCGTCGGGTAGTATTGTGTGCCAATATCAATTGTAGTAGCTTCGACATTCGACATAAGTTACGCCAGCTTATTGTTTTGCCTCATAGCCTTCACGTTAAGCCTGCTTTTCATAAAAGCAAGTTTAAAGCGCAACCTTGACTGGGACGCAATGGCTTAGCCCCTTCGGCCTATATCCTGATAGTGGCGTAACGGCTCGCCGACGTAGATCTGGCGGGGACGATAGATGGTCACGTTGCCGCCACGGATCATTTCTCGCCAGTGCGCCAACCAGCCGGGCATACGTCCGATGGCGAATAATACGGTAAACATATTGGTGGGAATGCCGGCGGCACGGAGTATCAATCCGGAATAAAAATCGACATTGGGATACAGTTTTCTGGAAATGAAGTATTCGTCTTTCAATGCGATTTCTTCCAAACGTCTGGCAATATCGAACAAAGGGTCATTCGTTCCCGGCTTGTTTAACAGTTTGTCGCAATGTTTTTTCAAGACCATGGCGCGGGGGTCGAAATTCTTATAAACCCGATGGCCAAAACCCATGAGCCGGTGTGACGAATTTTTATCCTTGGCTTGGTTGATAAATTCGGTGCCATCGCCGCCTTCGGCGTGGATGCGCTCAAGCATGGTGATCACTTCCTGATTGGCACCACCATGACGTGGCCCCCATAATGCTGAAATCCCTGCCGATGCGACCGCATAAACGTTAGCCAAGCTTGAACCTGCGGTACGGACGGAAGACGTGCTGCAGTTCTGCTCGTGGTCGGCATGAAGGATCAGGAACATATCGATTGCCCGTACGATATCATCATCCAGTTGATAATCTTTCACTGGCGAAGAAAACATCATGTTGAGAAAATTGCGGACATATTTGAGTTTGTAAGAAGGATAAACCAGCGGCTCACCGATAGATTTTTTGTAGGAAAATGCTGCGATGGTACGGACTTGTGAAATCAGGTTGGCGACAATTTGAATTTCCGTGGCGACATCAAGTTGGTCTGGCACGGGATAAAACGTGGACAAAGAAGCAACCATCGTGGCCAAAATCCCCATGGGATGCGAGCCGCGGGGGAATCCGTTGAAAAAATGGTGCATGTCTTCATGAATGATCGATGATTCATTCAGTCGCGTCGAAAACTGTTGTAATTGCGCCGCATTCGGTAATTCACCGTGCAGAAGTAAGTAAGCGACTTCAGTAAAACGGGAGTGCTCGGCCAATTCTTCAATAGGATAGCCGCGATAACGCAAAATGCCTTTTTCGCCGTCGATATAGGTAATGGCGCTTTCGCATGCGCCGGTGTTTCCATAACCGTCGTCCAGCGTTATATAGCCGGTTTGGCTGCGCAGCTTGGTAATATCGATCGCTTTTTCACCCTCTACGCCTTCGTAAGCGTTTAATGAATAAACCTTATCGCCCAGCGTCAGAGTTGCAGGCGAGAGCGTTTTTAATTTATCGGTCATTATGTTTAATCTCCTAATTTAATGAGCGGCGCTGTAAAGAATACGGTTCGGTTGGATACTTTATAAAGTCATCGCGATAGATGTCTACCGGTAATTAACGGTTTCTTTGGCGTAAGTCTAGGGTAAAAGGGTATTCTTTGCTCAATTCTTCAACCGGCGGCGACATGGCGCGCGGCGCCCCCTCTGTGGCGCTAAACCGCGTCAGCAATGCTTTATCCGATGGCGTAACGGTAGGCGCCATCAGTGGTGGGCGAATTATAACCCCAGGTGTATGTCCGTATTCCCAAAATCGTGTCATACGGCGAGTTTCTGCGGCGTAGGCATTAACGGGGAAATCATCATAACTACGTCCACCGGGATGGGCGACATAATAGGTGCAGCCGCCTACGGAATGGCCGTTCCAGGTGTCGATGACGTCAAATACCAACGGAGTATGCGGTGCAATGGTTGGATGCAATGCCGAAGGCGGTTGCCATGCCCGATAACGGACACCGGCAACATATTCACCTTTACGTCCTGTGCTACGCATGGCTAAGCGCCGTCCGTTACAGGCAATCACATACCGCCCTTCGGTAAAGCCGGTGACGGAGACTTGCAAACGTTCAACCGATGAATCTACGTAACGCGCAGTACCTGTGCTGCCGATTTCCTCGCCCAACACATGCCAAGGTTCAATGGCAAAACGCAACTCCAAATCAATGCCGTCAACCAGGGTATTTCCATAACGGGGAAAACGGAATTCGAAAAACGGATCTAGCCATTCCAGTTCAAAGCCGTAACCTGCCCGTTGCAGATCGTTAACAACCTGTTTCATATCCTCACGGACATAATGCGGCAGCATGAAGCGGTCGTGCAACTCAGTACCCCAACGCACGAGACTGTGCTTATACGGTTCACGCCAAAACCAGGCAATCAACGAGCGTAATAACAACATTTGCACTACAGACATGCGGGCGTGAGGCGGCATCTCGAAGGCGCGAAGTTCGAGAATGCCTAAACGGCCTGTCGAACTATCGGGCGAATAGAGTTTATCGATGCAAAATTCGGATCGGTGGGTGTTGCCGGTTATGTCGGTCAATAAGTGCCGTAATAAGCGGTCAACCAGCCAGGGCTCGGGTACTTCGCCTTCAGGCATTTGCTGAAAAGCAATTTCCAGTTCATACAGTTTTTCATCACGGCCTTCATCGACGCGGGGCGCTTGGCTGGTCGGGCCGATGAACATGCCGGAAAACAGATATGATAAGCCGGGATGGTGCTGCCAATAAGTAACCAGGCTGCGCAATAGATCGGGACGGCGCAGCAGTGGGCTGTCGGTCGGGATTTCCGCACCCATAGTGATGTGGTTACCGCCGCCAGTGCCGGTGTGGCGGCCATCCTGCATAAACTTTTCAGTACCCAAACGGGATTGGCGCGCTTCTTCATAGAGGATGGTTGTTTTATCGACCAGTTCTTGCCAGGTTTTCGAGGGATGGATGTTAACCTCTATGACCCCTGGGTCTGGTGTTACCATTAAACGCTCGATGCGGTAATCGCGGGGCGGTTCATAACCTTCAAGTACTACCGGCATTGCTAAATTTTCGGCAGTTGCTTCAATGGCGGCAACCAATTCAAGATAATGTTCCAATAAAGTTAGCGGCGGCATAAAAATATGTAGCCGACCGTTCCGCGTTTCCACGCACAGCGCCGTATGCGGCACTTCAACTTGTATGGAAGTTTCAGGATCACCGGAATCCTGTTCGATAATTTCAGGATGTTCACCGGCTTTGGCTTCGATATGGCTGTAGCGACGTGAAACTTCGCCGTGATAATCTTTCAGTTCCGGCAAATTCTCGAATAAACTTTGCGGTTCCTGTGGGTCGCGCTTATCGGGTGCAACCCACGGCAAGCTGGCTAAGGGTAAACGCATTCCCATGGGCGAATTCCCCGGAAGCAAAAACATCGAGCCGCGCCGAAAGGTCCACGGTCCGCTTTTCCAGCGGTGGTCGTACCAATTCCAGGTTATCGGTAAAGCATAACCGGTAGGTTGACCTAATCCCGTATCCAATAGTTTGGTTAAGGTTTGCCGTTCAATCGGGTCTTTAAGGTTGCTTTTTAAAGGATTGATGTTGTCAGGTAAGCTACCTTCCTGCCATAAATAATAAAAACTGTCTTCAAATGCGGTGTTTATGTATTTGGCATGAATGCCTAAACGCTGGCTAAGTTGGTGGATAAATGTTTGCGCCTGCTTTACGGTGTGACCGTAATCCTTGTT
>JBGAWU010000138.1:0-6538 GCA_044227425.1 Methyloglobulus sp. | reverse complement strand
TTACTAAGCATCAGCTTATGCTGTGCTTCTTCGGTTTGTTTGCTAGTTGTACCGCCACTGAATATAGGTATATTCATATTGATGGCGGCTACTTGGGTGTCGGTTGGCCCGACACGGGTGCTTTGGAAACCAATATCGGTATTGTAATAGGTCAATTGCAATTCAACGACCGGTAAATGCTTTGCCTTTTGGGTTGAGACATCGTTATCGGCTGCGGCGATGGCATATTGTTGTGCCGCTAAGGTGGGATTTTCATTTTTTGCTATTTCCAGCCAATCCTCCAGCTTCCCTTCAAGTTCTTTATATTCAATATTCTCGCGTAATTTAGAGAGTGTCGTAGCGGTAATATTGGTTAATTCTTTCAGGTCATTTTTGGCGGTAACAACCTTCGCTTCTGCTTCTATGATGCTGGCTTTTACCTGGTCAAGCCGGGCTTCAAGTGCATAAAGATCGGTAATTTTAGCCAATTGGCGATCAAACAGCTTCTGGATTTGCTCCAATTCCTGGGTGGTGGCGTCTTCTTCGCTTTTATAAAAACTAAGCTCATCTTCAGTTTCCAAAGCGGTAAAGTATTTATCGACAACGTTAAATAATAACGTCTGTTGGGCTTGTATATTCTCTAACGTATATTGGTTTTCAACGGCTTTCGCACGCTGCCAATTCCAATATTTTGGCAAATCGATCAAGGTTTGGCTTACTGAAACGACATAACGCGTTCCACCATAATTATTGGTATTAGTGTTTCCTGCCGGAAATAAGGGGCTAGGAAGGCTCGTACTGGTTTGTTTGTTGGTAGACCAGTTGGTAGAGGCGCTAATTTGCGGCAGCATTTCTCCGATAGCTTGGCCTTTTTGCGCTTCGCCTATTTTAATTTTGACTTCAGATGCCCTTAATTCGGGATCGGCTTCCAAGGCTTGTTGGTAAACTGTGATCAGGTCATCAGCATAGCTTGCGTTAAACAAAGAGAAAGCCAGAGTTGCCAGCAATAACTTAAATTTACCCATGGCCGTTAATCTTCTATGAATGCTCTGGCGAATGAGTTGGTAATCGGCTGCATCAAATATTCGAACACAGTCCTTTCGCCGGTATTGATAAAGACTTCTGCAGGCATTCCCGGTACTAATTCAAATCCCCTTAATTTGGTATAACTTTCCGGCGTCAATTCAATCTGAGCCTGATAATAAGAGTTTCCGGTACGTTCGTCCATTAAGCGGTCGGCGGAAATATTGATGACTTTGCCCATCACTTTTGGTGTCAACGCTTGTTTAAACGCACTGAAACGGACTTCCGCGACCAATCCCGTCCTGACCCGGTCAATGTCGATGGGGGAAACTTGCGCGTTTATGACCAATTCTTCCTGTTGCGGCACAATGTCGAGGATGGGCTTCCCAGGGGTGATGACACCGCCGATATTATGGACCGATAACCCAAGTACGCGCCCACTTGCAGGTGCTTTGACGTCGGTCCTTGTTACTTTGTCAGCAGTCGCAGTTGCCCGCTGTGAAACATCGTAAAGTTGGGCCTGCACTTCGCCCAATTTTTCGGCGACTTCTTCCTGGAATTTTTTTTGTAATTGTAATATCTGCAGTTTTGTTTCGCCGATTTGCATTTCACTGCTGGCGATGTCCGAAGTTAATGATGAAATATCTCCGGTCACCATGGCGTGATTACGTTCAATGTCCCTCAAACGTTGCTTGTCCGCAAACCCTTGGGCCAGCATTTCCTTTAAATCGGCGGCTTCTTCTTTGTAAGAAGCCATCAGTTCCTGCTTGCTGCTGCGCTGGCCTTTCAAGCCTTCAATCTTTGAGCTTAATTGGCTGATGCGTTGTTTTAAAACCGATATTTCACCTTCATACGAGTTTTTTCTGGACTGGAAAATTTGGGTTTCGACTTGGCGTGCCTCAACAATCCGTGGATCCGACAAATCATGTAAATTATCGGGAAAAGTAATGGCAGCCTGTTGGTCCCGTTCTGCTACGAGCCGTGCCATCTGGGACGACAATGTGATGAGTTGGCCGCGCAGTATTTCCAATTGCGCCTTAACCTCGGTGCCATCGAGTTTCAACAGGAGGTCGCCTTCTTTTACGATGTCGCCGTCTTTGGCCAATAATTCCTTAACGATGCCGCCGTCCAAATGTTGTACCGTTTTGCTGTGCGATTTGACCGTAACGCTGCCGGGCGCAAGGGCAGCACTGTCTATCGGTGCCAAATAACCCCAAGTGCCGAGAATTCCGAAGGTAACTGCGAGCACGGCAATGCCTATGTTTCTTATGGGCCGTTCATCTGTCACTAAATCGATATTTTCGTTATTAGAAATCAGTGCGAGTTTGTCGGTCATAAAGTGTCATTGTGAGCTGGGAGTATAGTGTCTTAATTGGTGCGGGCGGGAACTTGGCCTGATCCCGGTGCAGGTTGGGCGGCTTTGTTGATTTGCTGTTGCAGTTGCGCCAACACCTGGTCGCGTGGGCCGTACAGCCCAAGAAGGCCGTCGTTAAGTATCAACAATTTGGATACGTTGGACAATACATTGCTGCGATGGGTGATGACGACGACCGTAGCGTTTTTTTGTCTTAAACGCTGGATGGCATTGCCTAATGCCAGTTCTCCCTGTTCGTCCAGGTTAGAGTTCGGCTCGTCCAGCACCACAACCACCGGATCGCCATAGAGCGCGCGGGCGAGTCCGATCCGCTGGCGTTGCCCGCCCGATAAGGTGCCGCCATCCGCGCCGATAAAAGTATCGTAACCGTTCGGCAGGCGCAGAATAAGCTCATGTACATCGGCCATTTTCGCGGCGTTAACTACTTTTTCAGGGTCGATGATGCCGAACCGGGCGATATTGTCGCTGATTGTACCTTCAAACAATTCGATATCTTGAGGTAAGTAGCCGATAAAAGGCCCGAGTTCATGGCGGTTCCAGGCAAAAACATCCGCGCCATCCAGGCGTATTTTACCGCTTGCCGCTGGCCAAATACCCAGTAGCGCCCTGGCAAAAGAGGACTTACCTGCGCCGCTGGGGCCGAGAACTCCCAGTACGTCACCCTTTTCGATGACCATCGATAAACCTTTAATGACCGGGATATTGGAGCCGGGAGGTACGACCGTCGCCGCTTCAAAGCTAAATTTGCCTTGCGGGTTGGGGAGGGTCATTTTCTCCTTGTCAGCCGGGCTTTTGAGCAATAATTCGTTCAGCCGGTTGTATTGGTCGCGCGCATTGATAAAGCCCTTCCACGACCCGATCATAATATCGATAGGCGCCAAGGCCCTGCTTAGCAAGGTTGAACCGGCGATCATCATGCCCGAGGTGACTTCGTTTTCGATGACTAGATAAGCGCCAAGCGCCAGGATCAGTGATTGTGAAGAAATCCGGATTAGCTTGGATAAGGCGTTAATCAAACCGGCACGTTCGCTGGCTGTTGCCTGCAGGATTAAAATCTGTCGGGTACCGTCCACCCAGCGTTGTTGGACATTGCGCAGCATCCCCATGGATTCGATGACTTCGGCATTCCGCAGGTTTTTGCTCACCAGATTGCGGCCGATAATCGCCAGTTTATTGGCTTCCTGAAGTTTTTGGGCGGTTGCTTTTTCGTTGAGGACCGCTATTGCAATCAGCACCGTCGCAGTTACCACAGCAGCCAATCCGTAATAAACGTGAAAAATAAACATGACCGCAATATAAATCGGTATCCAGGGGGCATCGAAGAATGCGAATAAGCCTTGTCCGGTTAAAAACTGCCTGAGTGCGGTTAAATCATCCAACGGCTGCGCGCCCCCTTTAGTTCCGCCGCTGTAAAGCGACAGTTTGTAGGCTACCTGGAACAAACGCTCGTTCAGTAAGGTTTCCAAGCGGGAACTGACCCTGACCAATACCTGTGAGCGGACCCATTCCAATAGCCCCATCGTAATGAACAATACCAAAACAATCAGCGTCAGCATCAACAAGGTAGACATATTGCCCGTAGGTACCACACGGTCATACAATTGAAGCATGTAGATGGTAGGGACCAATTGCAGTACGTTGATCACCATACTGAAACCCGCCGCCGCGAAAAATGCTTTTCGGCAGAGGTAAAGGGCTTGAAATAAATCAGACTTATTGCTGAGGTTCATGGATAAAAAGAATTATTTAATAAGTTAGCTGGTTTGATCCTTGTAAATCCGGGATTCGGCACGTAACAGGAAAAATAAATAATTAAAATCAATCAAGTAAAGGTGTGTGCTAAACGTTGGAATAATAACGCTACGGTTTTGCTAATTGCCCAAGTTAGTGGATTAAAAATCGTATCAAGTTTAGCATAAGAGCAAGGGACGCCGGTAAATACCTGTTAAATTAAGAAAATGAGAGTAAATAATAAATGATGTTGCAGCCCACACAATAATGGTTAAGCAACTAATATCCCAATAATAGTACCGATTAACTGAACAACATTATTTTTTCCTTAACCGATAACTTTAACCGGTTCTTATACTACAATAGTCCCATTGTTAACTATGTCCGATAAATTAAATTTACTTCATTTAGACCATCAAAAATGGATCAGCGTACCGCCCAAGTCGAGCGAAATACCCTCGAAACGCAAATCAAAATTCACCTTAACCTCGATGGAACCGGGAAATCGTCTTTCTCAACGGGCGTACCCTTTCTCGACCATATGCTTGATCAAATCGCCAGGCACGGCTTAATCGACCTTGATGTGACAGCAAAAGGGGATTTGGAAATTGACGCCCATCATACGGTTGAAGATATTGGCATTACGCTCGGACAAGCCTTCGCGAAGGCGCTGGGCGACAAAAAAGGGGTGGTAAGGTACGGTCATGCCTATGTTCCTCTCGATGAAGCGCTATCCCGTGTCGTTCTCGATTTGTCAGGCCGTCCCGGTTTGGCGTACGATGTAAAATTTCCGCGCGCCATGATCGGCGGTTTCGATGTCGATTTATTTCGCGAGTTCTTTCAAGGGTTTGTCAACCATGCCGGGGTTACGCTGCATATCGATAATTTAAAAGGCGTTAACGCCCACCATATTGCAGAAACCGTTTTTAAGGCGATGGGGCGCGCCCTTCGCATGGCCATTGCGCTTGATCCGAGAATGGCCGGTATCATGCCGTCAACCAAAGGCAGTCTTTGAAATTTTCCTTGTCCTGATAATTTATTCCATATGGCTTCCGTCGCTGTCATTGATTACGGTATGGGCAATTTGCATTCCATTGCAAAAGCATTGCAACATGCCGACCCCAATTGCGAAGTTAGGGTGACATCCGTTCCCGATACCATTGTTAATTCCGATCGGGTTGTTTTCCCTGGCGTTGGCGCTATTCGCGATTGCATACAGGCATTAAACCAATCGGGTTTATCTTCATTGATCATCGAAGTCGCAAAAGCCAAGCCGCTTCTGGGTATTTGTCTCGGAATGCAAGCCTTATTGACCGATAACGAAGAAAACGGCAATACCCAAACGTTAAATATTATTCCTGGGCATGTCGTGCGGTTTTCCGAATCGATACACGATCAGGAAGGAAACCAGCTGAAAATTCCTCACATGGGTTGGAACCAAGTCCATCAGGAACAACACCCGCTGTGGGAAAATATCCCGCAGGACAGCCGTTTTTATTTCGTCCACAGTTATTATGCGAAACCGGATGATGGCTCTGTTGTGGCAGGGACCAGTAATTATCCGAACGCATTTGCCTGTGCACTCGCCCGGAAAAATATTTTTGCCGTACAATTCCATCCTGAAAAAAGCCAGGCTGTAGGTTTGCAGCTGCTGGCGAATTTTCTGCGCTGGGACGGGCAAGCCTAATTCTATTTTACTATTCGACTATGCCATCTGCTGTTGAGGACACTACCGTATGTTGTTAATACCTGCAATCGATCTTAAAGAAGGGAAATGCGTTCGTCTACGGCAAGGCCGCATGGATGACGATACGGTATTTTCCGATGATCCGGTTGCTATCGCGGGAAAGTGGGTAGCCGCTGGCGCAAAGCGTATCCATTTGGTTGATTTGGATGGTGCTTTTGCCGGAAAACCCCGCAATGCTGACGTCATCCATGCCATTGTTGAGACTTATCCCGATGTGCCGGTCCAGATCGGCGGCGGTATCCGTGATGAAGAAACTATCCAGGCATATCTTGATGCCGGCGTCGAATATGTGATTATAGGCACAAAAGCGGTCAACGCCCCGCATTTTGTCAAAGACATGGCAATTGAATACCCGCGCCGTATTATTGTCGGTTTGGATGCAAAAGACGGCAAAGTGGCAATCGATGGCTGGTCGAAATTGTCGAGACATGATGTCATCGACATGGCGCAACACTTTGAAGAAGACGGTGTTGAAGCCATTATCTACACCGATATTTCAAGGGACGGTATGATGCAAGGCGTTAATGTCGAGGCAACTTCAAGATTAGCCCGCGCTATCCGTATTCCGGTGATTGCCTCTGGCGGGATTACCAATCTTGCAGACATCAGGGCGTTAGGCGTAGCTTCAGGGGACGGCATCATTGGTGCCATAACCGGCAGGGCGATCTATGAAGGTACGCTTG
>JBGAWU010000137.1:0-6584 GCA_044227425.1 Methyloglobulus sp. | reverse complement strand
AGCGGATGCTGGTTCAACCATAAACTGAAGCTGTCTTTGGCAACGCCGGAAACAAACGCAACACATTCGCGCGAACTGAGGCGTTCTTTGGTCTGACCGGAAAACTGCGGGTCTTCGAGTTTTACCGACAAGATAAAGTGGCAGTTTTCCCAGACATCTTCCGGGGCAACCTTAACGCCACGAGGCAAAAGGTTACGGAACTCGCAGAACTCCCGCATCGCCTCGGTCAATCCCGCACGTAAGCCGTTGACATGGGTTCCGCCTTGCACCGTCGGCACCAGGTTGACATAACTTTCTGTGACCATCTCCGGCGGATTTTCAACCGCCCAAACAATGCCCCATTCGACGGCTTCATGATTTCCACTCATATTGCCCATGAACGGCTGTTCGGGATAGAACTCGATATTGCCCAGCCGGTCGAGCAGGTATTCTTTCAAGCCGTCCTCATAATGCCAGGCGGCTTCTTCCTCGGGATTCTCAACTTTAAGCGTAATCTTAAGCCCTGGACAAAGCACGGCTTTGGCGCGCAGCAGGTGCTTGAGCTTGCTGACCGAGATTTTGTTTGAATCAAAATATTTCTCGTTCGGCCAGAAAGTCACCGTGGTGCCGGTGTTGCGTTGCCCGACTGCACCGGTTTCTTTCAAATTAGAAACCTTGTCGCCATTGGCAAAAGCCATATGGTAAACCTTTCCGTTACGCTTGACCTCGACTTCCAACTTCGACGACAAGGCATTCACCACGGAAATCCCCACCCCGTGCAAGCCGCCAGAAAACTGGTAATTCTTGTTGGAAAACTTACCGCCGGAATGCAAATGGGTCATGATGACTTCCACTCCGGGAATATGATGGGTGGGATGGTTATCCACCGGCATCCCACGCCCGTTGTCCGTCACCTTCACCCCGCCGTCTTTAAATAAAACCACTTCAATCGAACTGGCGTGGCCAGCAATGGCCTCGTCCACGCTGTTATCAACCACCTCCTGCACTAAATGATTGGGCCGGGTCGTGTCGGTGTACATCCCGGGACGTTTGCGGACGGGTTCCAGTCCGGTCAGGACTTCGATTGCCGATGCGTTGTATTCGTTGGTCATATTTTTGAATTTTCTAGGTCTTAATATCAGCAATAAATTTTTGATTCATATCTATAAGTGTGACCTCAAATATGGCTCGATTTCTAACCAAAACCAATAGTCGCCATCATCGTCCTCAACTTTCATCCCCATTTTTTCAATTACCTTATCAATCAGTAATGCAACTTCTTTTGAAATAGTTAAATTTTTGTTATTAAAATATCACCCAAAACTTGTATAGCTATACCTTAATCCCTGTTTTCAATCATTTCAGAAACTTCCTTAATTTCATTTCCGGTTAATTCTGAACCAATTAATTGCAAAATTTCATAAAGCTCCTTCTCTAGCTGTTCATAATAGCCTTTAGTGAACATAGTTGTGACTTATAGCATTTTTGTTAAGTAAAATCGGCAGCCTTTGCGCGCTTATTGCTAAGCACTAGCATTACGAAGTTTTTATCAAAGCAATCAATCTCTGTCAAAAAAACTCAAAAAATTAGCTAATTTTGTTAAAATTTCGATTTTGTGATTTTAACTTAATAAGAACTACGGAATTTTTATGTGTTTTAGCGCCAGTATGTCACTTGGGATGGGGGTTGCGGGTTTTGCCGCCGCAACCGTCACCTTTCTCGATAAAGAAGAAACCTTTTGGGTGCGGGCGGCACGCTCGTACGCGATTTTCCACTTCGCCCTCATGGAGTTGATCCAATATTTCGCTTATCCGGTCGCTGACCAATGCGGTTATGGGACAAATATGTTACTCAGCGAATTGTCCCGATTCCATATCAGCCTACAAGCTTTTGCCATTATGCCCGCGCTGGCGACTTATTCCACGGATAAAACCGCATTAAAGAAAGCGTTTTTCATCGGCAGCGCTTTAAGCAGTTCGTTTATTATCTTTACTTTCCTGCCCAAAACCTGGCAATTGTTTGGTATAGAACCGAATTTTATCGGCGATTTCCTGGTTTCCTGCCTGTACATGGGCAAATACCACATCGGCTACCATATCGTCAGTGCTTTCGGCTTGTTGGTCACGCACGGTTCGCTGTTCGGTTTGGCTTTAAGCGGCTTTTTGTGGAAAAACAATTACAAAATGGCCAGTTACCATTGCATTATGGCTCTGTTGACTTTGTTTATGCCACAATGGGTGTTTGGGGTAACGACCGGCGAAGCGGCAGCGATTTATTGTTTCTTTTCCATCATCATTACCGGTAGTTTTATGCCTTATTTTAAAGATTTTTTTATGGGTCAGGATGCTGAAAATCAAGACGATCCCATACTGGCCAGTAAGTAAAGCTGAAAGCCTGAATTAATGCTTGTTCCATCCTTCTCCTGCGGAGAAGGATGGAATGACATCTGTTTAAAATAGCTAATTGAAATTGAATTAGCCCGAAAGTTTTCAGCTTTCGAATATAGTCTGGAACGGAAAAGTTGTCGATTTATTAGCTTGAGAAACAGCAAATAATTAATGGCCGCGATAAGCCACCAGTTTGGCCTGCTTAAAATACAGGTAAACAAGACATTGGGTTAATTTTTTACGGAATTTTTATCCATGAAAAATTAACCCAAAAATTGAATCAATCTATAATTTTATATTTGGAACTCGACTCATCAACGCGGTCACGAAGTTCTTTTCCAGGTTTAAAGTGGGGTACAAATTTCTTAGATAATTGCACGGACTCGCCGGTTTTAGGATTTCGCCCTACTCTTGGCGGCCTTACATGCAATGAAAAACTACCAAATCCCCTGATTTCGATTCTCTCGCCAGAAGATAAAGCTTGATTCATTTTTTCAATGATACATTTTACAGCCAGCTCAACATCTTTAACGGGTAAATGCGGCTGGTGTTTTGTTAGTGCTTCAATTAATTCAGATTTCGTCACATTCGATCCTGCAAAAACGAAAGAACAGATGGGGATTACTTTATCTAACCAAATAATCCCCAATTGTAGCTTATTTTTCTATCTGTTTGAAAATATCAGCAAAAGTAGGCGATCCTACCGATTGTTGAGAGTGCTCTTTAATTGAACTCACTTCGTCATCGTGATCTTTTGCCTTGATAGACAGCGAAATTGATTTGCTTTTCTTGTCGACGCCAATAAATTTGGCTTCGACGGTATCGCCTTCTTTAAGCAGGGTGCGGGCATCTTCAACACGGTCGCGTTGAATTTCAGAAGCACGGATATAGCCTTCTACATTATCCGCCAATACAACTACAGCGCCTTTGGCGTCAACTTCTTTGATAACGCCTTTAATTAAGCTGCCTTTTTCATTGGTCGCCAAGAAGTTTTGGAATGGATCTTGTTCAAGTTGCTTGATACCTAAGGAAATACGCTCGCGTTCAGCATCAACGGCCAAAATCACTGTTTCCAGCTCATCACCTTTCTTGAAATCGCGAACCGACGCTTCACCGTCTTCCGCCCAAGAAATATCAGAGGTATGCACTAAACCGTCAATGCCGCCTTCCAATCCGATGAATATACCGAAATCGGTAATCGATTTGATCTTGCCTGAAATTTTATCGCCTTTATTGTGGGTCGCTGCAAACTCATCCCATGGATTCGGTTTGCATTGTTTCATGCCCAAGGAAATACGGCGGCGTTCTTCGTCGATTTCCAGCACCATGACTTCAACTTCATCGCCTAATTGAACCAATTTGGACGGATTGACGTTTTTGTTGGTCCAGTCCATTTCTGAAACGTGGACAAGACCTTCAACGCCTTCTTCAATCTCAACGAAACAGCCGTAATCGGTCAGGTTATTAACTTTACCGAATGCCCTCGTTCCAGCAGGGTAACGGCGGGCAATGTTTTGCCATGGATCTTCACCCATTTGCTTCATGCCTAATGAAACACGATTTTTCTCTTTGTCGTATTTCATGACCTTAACTTTGATTTCTTGGCCGATTTCAACGCACTCGGATGGATGTCTGACGCGACGCCAAGCCATGTCGGTAATGTGCAACAAACCGTCAATGCCACCCAAATCGATAAATGCGCCGTAATCGGTCAGGTTTTTCACAACACCGGTAACGATTGCACCTTCTTCGAGGGTTTTGAGCAACTCTTCCCTTTCTTCGCTGTACTCTTTTTCAACTACTGCACGGCGCGATAGAACAACGTTGTTGCGTTTTTGGTCGATTTTAATAACTTTAAATTCTAAATCGCGGTTTTCCAGGAATGTCGTATCCCTAATCGGACGTACATCAACCAATGAACCTGGTAAAAATGCACGTAATGCACCTACGGCGACAGTAAACCCGCCACGGACTTTTCCATTAATCTGACCGACAATGGTTTCTTGCTTTTCAAAAGCATTTTCCAATTCCGCCCAAGCTTTATTTTTCTTTGCTTTATCGCGCGAAAGAAGCGTAGCACCCAAACCGTCTTCAAACATGTCAAGGGCGACTTCGATTTCATCGCCAACTTTAACTTCCAGTTCGCCTTTGTTATTCAGGAATTGCCATTTTGGAATAACACCTTCTGATTTGGATTGAGTACTCACGATAACCATGTCATTTTCGATATCGATGACAGTACCCATCAACATCGAGCCAGGGCTCATTTGTACTTTATTTAAACTTTCTTCAAGTAATTCAGCAAAGCTTTCGCTCATTTCATATTTCCCAGGTCCGTAAAAGATCTAACGAACCTTTATCTAATTAAAAAGGTTAAAAAACGCAACATTGGTAGACTGTTCGTCACTGGCTATTGTTGCGGGATTAAACTCAGCACCTGGTCAATGACCGCCTGTATGGTCATTGAAGATGAATCGATTAAAAACGCATCCTCCGCCTGGGTTAAAGGGGCCGTTAAGCGCCCTTTATCGCGGCAGTCGCGTTCTTCAATCTCACTGGTTATCTTTTGAATGTTAACATCAATCCCTTTTTCCATCAACTGTTTATACCTTCTGAGCGCCCTCTCTTCTGCGCTGGCCGTCAAAAAAACCTTGATTTCAGCATCCGGAAACACCACTGTCCCCATGTCGCGCCCATCTGCAACTAAACCGGGCGGCTTTTTAAAATCCTTTTGTTTTTGCAGCAATACTTGCCTTACTTCAGGTATTGCGGCAACTATGGATGCTATGTTTCCGGTTGTTTCCGTACCTAACTGCGAAGTTATGTCAACTCCATCTAATTTAACGGTTAGCTCGTCGCCGCAAGCGAACACCAAGTCCATTGCCTGGGCAACATTGACTATGTCATTAACCTGAGTTAAATCGACATTCCGTTGCAATAAAGCAATAGCTAAGGAACGATAAATCGAACCGCTATCGAGATAATTCCAGCCCAAGGTTTTTGCCACAAGGCGGCTTACCGTCCCTTTACCGGCGCCGCTCGGGCCGTCGATTGTCAAAACTGGGATACCCATCATGCCACTGCGCTTTCTTCACATACCAGCGCCAACCCGAGATTTAGGGCAATATCTTTGAATTCAGGAAAAGACGTATTGACATTGGCGCAATCCAGAATGGTTATCGGCGTGCTGGCACGAAGTCCGGCTATTGAAAAAGCCATTGCGATACGATGGTCGCCGTGCGATTCGACGGTTCCGCCGCCTATTCTCCCCCCACCATTGATAACCATCCCGTCCGGTGTTGGCGTAACGTCAACGCCTAACAGCTGCAATCCATCCGCCATTACCTGAATACGGTCTGATTCTTTAACCCTTAGCTCTTCGGCGCCTGTCAACCGGGTTTGGCCTTCCGCACAGGCTGCTGCTACAAACAATACCGGAAATTCATCGATTGCTAACGGCACGAGTTCTTCAGGAATATCAATACCTTTTAATGGACTTGAAATTACATGAAGATCCGCCACAGGCTCGCCGCCGACTTCACGTTCATTCAGGACTTCAATAGTGGCTCCCATTAGCCGTAGTATCGATATAACGCCGGTGCGGGTTGGGTTGATACCGACATGTTTCAGTACGATGTCGGAACCTGCCGCAATGCTGGCACCCACCAGGAAAAACGCTGCCGATGAAATATCGCTAGGCACATCGATTTCAGTCGCTATCAAATGCCCATCCGCCGATATGGTGGCTTTATTCCCCTGACGCTTAACAGGATAGTTAAAACCGGAAAGCATACGTTCGGTATGGTCGCGGGTCGGCGCCGGTTCGGTAACGCTGGTTTCACCTTGCGCGTACATCCCGGCCAATAGCAAGCATGATTTTACCTGGGCGCTCGCCATCGGCATGGTATAGTCGATGCCTTTTAGTTGCCCGGACTGGCCGGTAATTTCCAATGGCGCCGTCCCTTTTTCGGTCGTTTTTATTTGCGCACCCATCGCCGCAAGCGGTTCTGTCACTCTTTTCATCGGACGGCCCGATAACGATTTATCACCGGTCAACACACTATTGAACGGCTGCCCTGCCAGTAAACCGCTAAGCAACCGCATCGATGTGCCTGAATTACCCAAATACAAGGGCTTATTTGGTGCCTTAAGACCGTGCTTGCCAACGCCGTGGACAGTGACGCAGCCTTTTAACGGCCCTTCGATGACGACCCCCAT
>JBGAWU010000136.1:0-6627 GCA_044227425.1 Methyloglobulus sp. | reverse complement strand
AGCGCCGTTACAAGGCCACGACCGACTCCAAGCACAGTCTGCCTGTAGCCGAGAACCGGCTCGCGCGCAACTTCACTGCGGGCGCTCCAAATCAGGTCTGGACTTCGGATATCACCTATTTGTGGACCGATGAAGGCTGGCTGTATCTGGCCGCCATCATAGACCTGTTTTCCCGGCAAGTTGTTGGCTGGTCCATGAACGAAAGGATGACGGCGGACCTGGCTTGCGATGCGCTACGGATGGAGGTTTTTAGGCGTAAACGCCCCAAAGGCGTGATGGTGCATTCGGATCGCGGGAGTCAATATTGTTCACGCGCTTACAGGCAGTTGCTACAACAACACGAATTGTTAGGCAGCATGAGCGCCATGGGCTGCTGTTACGATAATGCCTGCGCCGAAAGCTTCTTCCACTCGCTCAAGGTCGAAGCAATTCACGGCGAGCGATTTGAAACGCGTGAAGCCATTCGGCAAGCCGTGTTTGGATATATAGAAACCGATTACAACTCCGTCAGGTTGCATTCGGCCATCGGCTTTCAAAGCCCGATAGACTTTGAATCCAATTTTAAACAATCTCTCGCTTCTTGATATGTCCGTTTTTGATGGTGGGGATCAATCATCTTACGTTTGATTAATGCTCACCGCGATTGAAATTATCACGGTCAAGATTATATTCACGCTCTATGCCTTCGTTTAAGTTATAACCCGCATCATTGAATAACTCGCCGGCGAAAAACAAACGCATGTCGATAATCCAAGCCACTTTTTTTAGCTTGTTTTTTTCAATAATGACGGCAGAGAGCCTATGATTTTTGTTAACTATTTGATCTACGAAAGTCTCAGGGTTATTAGGGTCTTCTTTCAGCGCTCCGGACACGATACGCTGAGCCGCTTCGATTGTCAGCACAGGATTAGCCGTAGGCAGCGCGGCAATTTGTTCGTCTTTAAGCGACTGTGCATCAAAATACCCAAGGTCATAGACGACCTTAAACAATATGCCAAGCAAAATCCCGCCGAACCAAATGCCGAGGGCTATCTTTAATCGTCTTCTGACGCGAGGGTTCGACAGTCTATTTATGATAAAACGAATTTTCATATTTAATTTTTTGCGGTTTATAGCTAAGCAACATCCTAAGAGGTTCTATAGAATGCTTTCGCATGACGGATTATATTAACCTATCATTTACAGTTTACCGATGGCGACTTTTCACTGATGTCTACACAACTTATGCGAAAGGATGATACGAGTTGGTTGACACCGGTGGCTTGTTAGTCAGCGGAACGAGGATAAGCCCGGCGGAAAACGGTTATAAAATGTAGAATATATAACAATTTTGTAGTATATTCTTCACTATGAAAATGATCGCCCTTATACTTTCATTGCCTACTGAAAATGCCACTGTACGAATGCGGGCATGGCGGACACTCAAGGCGTCCGGTGCGGTTGTATTGCGCGACGGCGTTTATCTGTTGCCTGAGAATGAGCCTTGCCGTAGTACATTGGAGGCGGTTTCGGCAGACGTCCAAGCTAACGGCGGTACGGCTTATCTGTTAACAGTTAATGAGTCTGATGCTGAAAATTTCAGGCATTTTTTTGACCGTAGCGAGGACTACGCGGCTTTATTAACGGATTTAGCCAGGATTCGCAGTGCTTTAACCAAAGATTCTGCGGCAGATTCATTGAAGCAGGTTCGAAAGCTTCGTAAAGGTTATACCGCCATTGTGGGAATCGATTTTTTCCCGGGTGAATCCCTGCGCCAGGTAGAAGCTGTCCTGCAAGAGTTGGAACTGAATGTGGCCCGTGTTTTATCGCCTGACGAGCCGTATGCCGTTGAGGACACAATCGCTATTTTAAAAATTCAAGATTACCAAAACCGTACCTGGGCAACCCGCCGTCGTCCGTGGGTGGACCGTCTTGCCTGCGTTTGGCTGATCCGGCGCTTTATCGATCCGGAAGCCCGCTTTCTTTGGCTGGATTCGCCTGCCGATTGTCCTAGCGATGCGTTAGGTTTCGATTTTGACGGTGCAATGTTTAGCCACGTCGGTTCGCGGGTGACATTTGAAGTGCTACTCGCCAGCTTTAATCTTGATCAGCCTGCATTGCAGCGCATCGGGGCATTGGTGCATTTCCTTGATGTCGGCGGCATCCAACCGCCGGAAGCCATCGGTATTGAATCGGTGTTAGCCGGGTTGTGCGCTGCGATCAGCGACGATGACCAGCTTTTACAAACCGCAAGCACCGTTTTCGATGGCTTGCTATCCACCTTTAATAACAAAGCGAGCTTATCATGAGCCAAAGCCAAACGACTGCAACCAAAACACTCTCGATACGGCCTGCCCCTGTTCGGTTTTGGGAAGCGTTCCGCTTCTGGTTGAAACTCGGTTTCATTAGCTTTGGCGGCCCTGCCGGGCAAATTGCGATCATGCACCGGGAGCTGGTGGAAAACCGCCGTTGGATTTCCGAGCGGCGTTATTTGCATGCACTTAACTATTGTATGCTGCTGCCGGGGCCGGAAGCACAACAACTGGCTATTTATATCGGTTGGCTGCTGCACCGCACCTGGGGTGGCATTGTGGCGGGGGCGTTATTCGTCCTGCCGTCTTTGTTTATTCTGTGCCTGCTGTCCTGGATATATCTTTCTTTTAACGATGTGCCGATAGTGGCCGGGATATTCTATGGAATCAAGCCCGCGGTCACGGCTATCGTCATGCAGGCGGCACACCGGATCGGCTCCAGGGCGCTTAAGAATTCGCTGCTCTGGGGTATTGCGGCCGCTTCGTTTGTTGCCATTTTTGCTTTACATGCGCCTTTCCCTGCGATTGTTGCGGCTGCGGCGATAATCGGTTATTTAGGCGGTCGTTTCCTTCCCGACAAATTCAAAATCGGCGGTCACGGTTCGGCGGACAAATCCTACGGGTTGGCTGTTATCGATGATGATACGCCACGGCTTGCGCATACGGTGTTTCGCTGGTCACGATTAGCCACGATTGGGGTTGTCGGGCTGTTGTTGTGGTTGGCGCCGATGGCTGCGATGGTGTATCAATTCGGCTGGCAACATGCGTTGACGCAAATGGGATGGTTCTTCACCAAGGCTGCCTTATTGACCTTCGGCGGCGCTTATGCGGTATTGCCTTATGTGTATCAAGGTGCGGTCGAAACTTATCATTGGTTGATCCCGCAGCAAATGATCGATGGCTTGGCCTTGGGGGAAACAACACCGGGACCATTAATTATGGTCGTAACCTTTGTGGGATTCGTGGCGGGTTGGACGCAAGCCTTGTTCGGTCCGGATCAGTTGTTGCTGGCCGGTGTAACCGCAGCCATCGTAGTCACTTACTTTACTTTTTTACCTGGCTTCATTTTTGTTTTGGCTGGCGGCCCCTTAATAGAATCGACCCACGGCAACCTCAAGTTTACAGCACCGTTGACGGCGATTACTGCTGCCGTGGTGGGCGTAATTATCAACCTTGCCCTGTTCTTTGCCTGGCACGTGCTATGGCCTCAGGGCATCGGTTCATTCGACCCTATCGCTGCCTTAATTTCCTTATGCGTCCTGCTTGCTTTATTCCGTTACAAAGTGGGGGTGATTCCTGTGATTGCTGTATCGGGTTTGGCTGGGCTTTCGCTTGTTTTTCTTAAACCCTGGCTTGCTCAGTTAGGAGACATATTATGAACACCAAATCCGCCTTGGATACTCAAACAAAAGCTAAGGAAACATCATGAAGTGGATAACCCGCGAACGCCCAAAGATCGACCGTATTGCCTGTCCTTGGCTGATCCGGCGGTTTATCGAGGAAGATGCCGAATTCCTGTATGTTCCGGCAAACGAGGTATTTAAAGTTGCGAAAGAAACAGGGGCGATTCCTTACGACATTCCCGACGCCGAATTTTCCCATGTCGGCGATTTATGCAGCTTCGATGCTTTCCTCTTGAAATATGGGCTTGAAGATCCCGCATTGCAGCAATTAGCCGTCATTGTACGTGGTGCGGATACCTCGAAGCTGGATCTTACACCCCAGTCGGCGGGGCTTTATGCCTTGTCGTTGGGTTTGTCCCAAAATTTCACTGATGACCATGAAATGCTCAAGCACGGCATGGTCATGTATGATGCTCTCTACGCTTGGTGCAAGGATTGTCAGGCAGAAACGCATAATTGGCCGCCGAAGTTGTAAAGTAAACCAGGCAATTTAAAATTGTCCTTACTTTCCAGGATACGGAACTAGGTTTGATTATTTTCGAGGGCTTATCAGTTTTAACGTATTTTCGGGAAGTATTTCCTGGTGCGTTCCTGAACGCATAAGTTGCGCTTCTTCGTGGAATGTCGTCATAAAGGTAAGCAGTTGGGCTTCGTAGTCGATTTTGTCGTCAAGGTTATCCGCTTCCCACATTCTGTTGAGCAATGACTTAGCATGATGATGGATGGTCAGGACGATGGCTTCGGGAAGATGGGGATAACTGTTTTGAATTGTTTTTTTGAGTTTATTCAATGATTCCAGATATTGCTGATAGTCGCTGATGTCTTCCTTGCAACGGGTTTTAAGCATGGCAAGTTCGGTGCTCTGCTGGGTTTTAAGCATAGCGATGTCATGCTCAAGCTGGGTGCTTTTTATAGTCAGTTCGGCTTCTAATGTTTTTTTGGCGCGAATACGCGCATGGAGCAACTGCAACAGTTGTTCTTGATTGGCGGATTGCCAATCCAGGTTTTTATCTTTAATCGAATAAACAAAGTGGATAATGCGGTCGAGTGGGTTCTTTAATAACCTCATGATACTGTCAATCTCCGCCCATGTTTCCGGTAGAGACGTTTGAGAGATAACCGATGGTAATAGAGCCTGCGATTTATTTTAAACCGGTACAATCGTTCAAGTTGTCTTCGTTTATTTTGGTAAAACAATATCCGCCGTTCAAGCCGCCGGGTCACAGAAAAATAAGTCGATATTGCAGCAACCGTTAATTTGACCGTCAAACCTGTTCCAAGCAGGAAAATAAGCGAAAAAGCGGCGATCAGTAACATCGCGCCGAGTTGCGAAATTTGTTCGGCTATCGGCGATATTGTTAGCGCATCTAGCAGGGTTGCTATGAACAATCCGATTAGCGCTGCAATGACCAACAACAGGGATAGTCTGATAATCAAAATTTAGGCCGTTACGGTAGCTGGTTAATTAAGGCAGTCCAGGTACGCCGATTCGCTGGATTCGAATCGCATTATTGCCTTCTTCATAAGCGAGAAGTTTACCCTCTTTTTGCCAAAGCCGGAACGCCAACGCATAAGATAAGACCCGGATCGGATAATCGCGCGGCAACAGCTGTAAATAGGGTTGGATAGTGATGAAGTCCGTCACACCGTACTTTTGCATGATAAAACGCAGCCCGCCATTCGAAGGCCCTATATTATAGGCAAGCAATCCGAGAAAGACATCGTCCTTCATTTCAGCAAGATAATGTTTGAAGGTGGCAGCGGCGATATAGGCATTGTGTTTGGGATGATCCAAAGACAGCTTTTCAACGCCCAGATGTGATTTGGCGTCTTCAACTACAGTTTTTGGTACAGCGGTGATTTGGAATAAGCCGTGACCGCCGTCGAAGCTGTCTCTCGGCATAAACGATGATTCCGTTGCCGCGATGCCTTGCAGCAGGTTCAGGTCGATACCGAATTCATCTGCGGCCTCGCTAATCGCCGTGTTATAAGATTCGGCCCGCAGCATCATTTTATTTAAATTGGCAGAATTATATCGGCGATAGGCGGCAAACACCTGATGGTTAAGTGTTACTCGGCTGGCTTCTTCCTTGCCGCCGACCAACGTGCGGAAGTGGTTCAGCGATTGGCTAAAATTGTCTTCGCCGGTGAAAAGTATAACCGACCATGCCAAAAGCAATGCGCCCGCAGGAGCCAGAAACGGCGAATGACTTTTTAAGTAAGTGCGAAGTTTCCACCACGCGACCAAAAGTACCGATGCCGTAAAAATTAACGCCATAACACCGGACGCAAAAGGCAGCAAACTGCCAAGAAAACTGGTGCCGGAAAACCAGTTGGCCGCATTGCCTAACACCAGGATAATACCGTAAATGGCGATTGCAGTCAGTGAGAGTGTTTCAATAGCAAGAAACAAAAGCTTTTGCTGTAACCGCTGGGGCGTCGCTTCCTTCGCCGGATGTTTGGGCGAACGTTTCCTTGCCGGGCGGGTTGTCTGCTGGACGCCCTTGCTTTTAGTCTTGAGTGTGGAAGCCATCGGTTTATTCATTGCCCCTTATTGTAATTCAATAACTGTATTTATGCGGGTTAAGGTGAAGTACGAAATATCCGCGCGAGCAGGGGCGATGCGCAGAACAGGCAGGCCTAACCTGGTTCAGCCTTATTTCTATGCTATCCACAACCGGGATAACCAATGGGTTACGAATTGATTTGCGATAGTGTTTGGATTCTGGGCGGGCAAAATATATTATTGTCGGAAACACATCCATAAAACGTCCACCCCGGACAGAAAGGGCCTATCTCCCGAATTATGTATTTCCAAGGTGTAAAAAAAACGATCACTATTAGGCCGGTTGAGCAGAGTCTGCCGCTTCAGGTTGAACTTCATCCTTTGCTGCAGCGGATATTTTCCTCGAGGGGAATCAGGTCCGTAACCG